>JAUSPT010000077.1 GCA_030652805.1 bacterium
CAAGGAGTTATCCACAATATGCACATAATTAACAAAAAGAAAAAGTTTGATCAAAAAGAAAAATTTACTACTACTAATCTTAACAAAATAGGACATTTCTAAATGTTTTAAAAGCGGACATTTCTAAATGTGGTTGACACATTCATTGCTTGCAAAGCCTCAAGATGTTATATTGATAGGAGATTTTTGTGATTTAAAAACCAGTTCAGGGAGGGAGAAAATGACACGCTCAACTACAATTCTTACTGTAAGGCATAAGGGAAAAGTGGCCATAGGTGGTGATGGGCAAGTTACACAAAACGAAACTATTATGAAACATAATGCAAAAAAACTACGTAGATTATATAATGATCAAGTACTGGTCGGTTTTGCAGGGGCAACAGCAGATGCTTTTACTCTGTTTGAAAGATTTGAAAAAAAGCTGGAGGAGTATAGCGGCAATCTTCAGAGGGCCGCAATTGAGCTTGCAAAAGACTGGCGCACAGATAGAGTTCTGAGGCGGCTGGAGTCTTTGCTCGTCGTTGTCAATAAGGATTATTCACTTCTTATATCTGGAACGGGAGATGTTATTGAGCCAAGTGACGGAGTATTAGCCATAGGTTCAGGAGGTCCTTATGCGCTTGCCGCAGCTAAAGCGCTGATAAAATATTCAGACCTCTCAGCATCAGAAATCGTTAAGGAAGCTATTTTAATAGCATCTTCAATATGCATATATACGAACGATCAGATAGTTGTAGAGAAACTCTAGGGAGGAAGTTTTAATGGATGCATTAACACCAAAACAAGTTGTAAAAGAGCTTGATAAATATATTATCGGACAGAGCAATGCTAAAAAGTCAGTAGCTATAGCTTTGAGAAACAGATGGCGCAGACAGAAACTGCCTTTAGAACTGCGTGATGAAGTTGCTCCAAAGAATATTATTATGATCGGACCAACAGGTATAGGAAAGACAGAAATTGCCAGACGCCTTGCGCGATTGGCTCAGGTGCCATTCCTTAAGGTTGAGGCGTCAAAATATACGGAGATTGGTTATGTTGGCAGAGACGTAGAATCTATGATAAGGGATCTGACTGATCTTGCAGTAAAAATGATAAGAGATGCTGAGAGCCGCCGCGTTGAGATCAAGGCTTCTGAGCTTGCAGAGGAAAGACTGTTAGATCTGCTCCTGCCCCCTGCAAATAACAAAACTAATGATAGAGAAAAGGAAGAGCAAATTAAAAGGACGCGGGAAAAGTTAAAAATGAGACTTACTGATGGCAAGCTTGATAATAGAATGGTTGAGCTTGAGGTAAAAAATAACATAATGCCCATGGTTGAAATCTTTTCAAGCTCCGGCATAGAAGAAATGGGAATAAATTTTCATGACATGTTTTCCAAAATGATGCCGAAACAGAGCAAGAAAAGAAAAGCAACTATTAAGGAAGCAAGACGTATCCTCACTCAGGAAGAAGCGGCAAAACTGCTTGACATGGATGAGATTATCCGCACTGCTATGTCCAAAGTAGAAAATTCCGGCATAGTATTTATAGATGAGCTTGATAAGATTGCAGGCACTAAGTCGCAATCCGGCCCTGATGTGTCAAGAGAGGGGGTACAGAGAGATATACTGCCTATTGTAGAAGGAACAACTGTTGCAACAAAATATGGAATGGTAAAGACAGACCATATTTTATTTATAGCAGCTGGCGCTTTTCATGTGAGTAAACCCTCAGACCTTATCCCTGAACTGCAGGGAAGATTTCCAATAAGGGTTGAACTCTCAAGTTTAAGCGAAGGTGATTTTGAGAAAATACTCACACAGCCTCGCAACGCATTGATTAAACAATACATAGCGCTTCTGGAAACAGAAAATGTTAAGATTGAATTTACAAAAGATGCTGTTCGTGAAATTGCCTCCATAGCATTCAAGATAAATCAGGAAACAGAGAATATAGGAGCCAGACGCCTTTATACTGTTGTGGAAAAAATGCTGGAGGATATATCCTTCAATGCGCCTGAGGAGAGTGGCAAAAAAATATCTATAAATGCAGCGTATGTAAAGAAAAAAATGGAAGGGTTTGTGGAGGATATTGACGTTACAAGGTACATTTTGTAAAAAATAATTCCCAATTCTTACTTTTTATTTAATTCTTCTAGCACAAAGGTTTTTTCCTTTCGGATAGCTTGTATTTTGATAGTGCAATAAGTGCCTGTCCATTTCCGAAAACGTTTAAGATTTTTCTTGACAAGATTCCTGCCTATTGCTATACTTATGTCAGAATTGGGGCTCAAAAACGTTTGAGGGAAAATAATGGCAGGCATAAAGGATATCGCTGAAAAAGCAGATGTATCAATCGCAACGGTATCCAAGGCGCTGGCTGGAAAAGAAGATGTTTCCAAAGCTACCCGTCGTAAGATAGTCAGGATCGCTCGTCACCTGAACTATCGGCCAAATCCAATTGCTCGGTCTTTGGTTACCAGAAAAACTAATACACTTGGACTTATTATGCCATATATAACCAATCCGGCAGCAACCGAGAGATTGCGTGGGATACAACATTCTGCTTTGGAAAGAGAATTTATGCTTATCTCATGCCTGAGCGCAAATGATGGTAAAGATTCAGAACAGAAATATTTTCAGATGCTTTGCGATAGACAGGTGGATGGAATAATTATAATGCCGATAGAAAAGAGCACTAAAGACTTTTTGTCTCATTTCTCATTTAACCTTCCGGTTGTGATAATGAGTGAATGTATTAATCACTTACCTTATGATTTTGTGGGGAATGATGACGAAGAGGGAGGGCGCTTAGCATGCGAACACCTGGTCAAAGGAGGACATAAACATATCGGATATCTTGGAAATTCTCCATCAGTTTATTCAGATATTGAAATAATCAAAGGATACAGGAATATCCTTGAAAAGTATCACATAAAAGAAAAATCAAATTTAATTACATTCGGGAATACCAATCGTGACGCATTAAGAAAGAATATTGCCGGTCTGATGTCTCTTTCTCCGCATCCTACAGCTATTATGACATGGAGCGACATGATTGCTTTTTGGGCTTTAGAGGAGCTTGAAAAATTGAATATAAATGTGCCCAGGGACATGGCACTAATCGGCTATGATAATATAGAATTGTCAGCTATGTTTCGTGTCCCTCTTACAACTGTTGCTCAATCTAATTATCAAATTGGAACTAGCGCAGCTGATTGTCTGATAGACCGTATACAAGATAAACTTACTGATCATCCGCGTAAAATAATCTTTAAACCAAGTTTAATTATCAGAGAGTCATGCGGATTAAAAAATACATTAAAGAATAGATAAAGGAAAATAATCATGCCTGGACCAGGAATGGAACTAATTGGCGAAGAAGAAAAAAAGGAACTGCTAGAAGTTATTGAATCAGGCTATCTTTTTCGTTACGGAAGTGATAATAACCCAAATTTTAAGGCAAAGGTATATTCATTGGAAACTGAATTTGCGAAATTGTCCGGGGTCAAATACGCAGTAGCAGTCAACTCAGGCACTACTGCTTTGCTCGTAGCTTTAGGCGGATTGGGAATTGGTCCGGGGGACGAGGTGATAGTTCCCGGATATACGTTTGTCGCCAGTATTTCCTCTATAATTTACGCAAGGGCGATACCAATCCTGGCAGAGATAGATGAATCATTTAATCTGGATCCGGATGATGTTCAAAGAAAGATAACTCCACGAACAAAAGCCATCATGGCGGTGCATATGCTTGGTAATCCCGCAAGATTGGATAAATTAAAGAAAATTGCTGATAAGCATAATTTAATTCTTATCGAGGATGCTGCCCAGGCAGGTGGCGCGAGTTACAAAGGAAAACCGATTGGAAGTATAGGCAATGCAGGATGCTTTAGCTTTAATATATTCAAGACTATTACTGCAGGTGATGGTGGAATGGTGATTACAGATAATGAAGAATTGTACAGGCGGTTTTTTGCGTTTCATGACCAGGGTCATAGTCCTATGAGAAAAAGCGTTGACGTTGGGAAAAGACCATTTGTCGGACTGGACTTCCGCATGACTGAATTAACAGCGGCTGTTGTTCTGGCTCAATTAAGAAAAATAGAGAAAATAATAACAACTCTTAGAAACAATAAAAGACGATTCAAAGACGGAATAACTGATATAAAAGGAGTTAAATTCAGGGACATAACAGATCCAGATGGAGAATGCGCAACTGTTATGACAATTATTCTGCCCTCAAAAGAAATAGCAGAGAAAATAGCCCATGAACTTGGAACTACAGTTATTCAAGCCTCAGGCTGGCATGTTTATTCAAATATGGAACATATATTAAATCAACGAACTATTACTAAAGAAGGGTGTCCGTTTACCTGCCCGTATTATAAAGGACCCAAACCGGATTATTATAAAGGCATGCTGCCTCGTACAGATGATTTGCTCTCAAGATCCATCAATATCGGGATAGGGGTATCAGATCCTGGGTTAGGTACTGCATTTGGAATTACTATTACAAATAATGCTTCTGAAATAGACAAAAAAGTAGAGCAGTTTAGAAGTGCAACTGAAAAACATTTGAAATAGGAGAAATCATGACATCAAAAGAGCGAATATTAGCAGTTTGGAATGGGGAAAAACCGGATCATGTGCCATTAACCACATGGTGCTTTGGTCTTCTTGCTCCACAAAATCTTCGCTGGAATAATCATGGACATGAAGTAAAATATTGGTACTCCAAACGAATGGAGCACCTGCATACCTTGCCTCAGGCGTGGGATGTAGAGGATGATTTCAAGAGAGTTCTTGCCTGGCATTCGCTGGGAGTTGATGACATTCTGGATATATCTGTGCCATGGAGCATCCATCCTGAAGTAAGCTGGAAAGATTCCAGAATAGAACCCAATAGCAGCGAGAAATATCCGGTTATGGCGCGTGAATACCAGACACCTGCGGGTTCTCTGCGCCACGCTGTTAGGGAAACAGGCGAAGATCCGGGAGCCGGCTGGGTGGTTCAGCCTGATCACGTTCCGCTCATTGAAGATTATAACATCCCGCGCGCTGTTGAGCATGCAGTAAGTTCCCATTCTGATATACCAAAAATTAAGTATCTTTTTTGTTCACCAGATAACAAGGCAAAGGAATGGTTTACGCGCCGCATCCAAAGAGTAAAAGAATTCACTGATAAACATATTGCCCCTGTGCAGGCATGGTCAGCGTTTGGAATGGATGGCGTTGTATGGCTTACCGGCACAGAGGGCGCAATCATGATGGCAATGGATGAACCAGAAGCGTTTGGAAAGCTAATTGACATCATTGCTGAAGCAGACCTGGGACGAACGGAATTAGCTGCCTCTTTTCCCGAAGTAGATATGGTAGTTCAACGCGGCTGGTATTCGTCAACGGATTTCTGGTCACCAAAGTTGTTTGACGATTTCGTTTATCCTCATATCAAAGAATTAGCGAAAACGGCTCACAAATACGGGAAGAAATTCGGTTATGTTATGACCACAGGGGTCGAGATTCTTGGGTCCCGTCTGGCAGAGGCAGGCGTAGATGTTCTTTATTTTGCCGATCCAATACAAGATGGAATATCTCTTGAGAAAGCGCGTGAACTTTCTGAGAGAGGTATGACATTAGTGGGTGGAACTAATTCTCTTTCACTGGTGTCTGGCGATAGCAACAGAATCCACAATGAAGTGCGTCAGGCCATTGACATTCTCGGTGCGACAAATCGTTTTATTCTCCATCCTGTAGACGCGCTATTCCCTGATACACCATGGGAGGGCATAGAACAAATGATCGAAGCATGGAGGAAATACAGATGAACACAAATAAGTTTAAAGTTGGTATTATTGGGATGGGGTTTATTGGCAAGATTCATTTAGAGGAATTATCTCGGGTAGAAGGAATTGAAGTTCTGGCTATAGCGGATTCTAACATAGAACTGGTTAAGAATATTGGAGAAAGATTTGGAATTAAGAAAATTTATTCTGATTGGGAAGAACTTGTTAACGACAAAGACATAGAAGTAGTACATAACTGTACACCTAACAATCTTCATTTTGAAGTCAATCAGAAAGTTATAGAAAGCGGAAAAGAGATATTCTCAGAAAAGCCCCTGGCTTTAAGTTCAGAAGAGTCCGGAATTTTAGTTGAAAAAGCCAGAGAAAAGGGAACTATTACAGGAATAAATTTCTGTTACCGGTATTATCCAGTTATCCAAGAAGCTGCGTACAGGATAAAGTCTGGAGAAATAGGCAACGTTCACACGGTTCTAGGACATTATCTTCAGGATTGGCTGCTTTATTCTACTGATTACAGCTGGAGGCTTGATCCCAAGTTTTCGGGTCGTTCGAATGTTATGGGTGATCTGGGAAGCCATTGGTGCGATCTGGTTCAATTTATAACAGGCAGTCGGATTAAAGAGGTTATGGCAGAGTTAAGAACAGTTATTCCTAAAAGACAGAGGCCAAAAGATAAATCAGCTTTGACTTTTTCAGACCGGATTTCCCAGAATTCTGAAGAGGTGGATATAACCCTTGATGATTACGGGGCATTAATGCTCCGTTTTGAAAATAATGCAAGAGGCACCTTTACTACTGCTCAGGTGTGCGCTGGTAGAAAGTGTAATATAGATATTCAAGTATATGGTACGGAAAAATCCCTGGCATGGAATCATGAACGACCCAGCGAACTCTGGATGGGTAAGAGAAATGAGGCAAATGAAATATTCTTTGAATCTCCCCTGCTTCAGCATAAATCGACCCAGCATTATGCAACCCTGCCATCCGGACATCCAATGGGATATCGGGATGCAGTGCTTAATTTGTTCAGGGATTATTACAATACCATTAAAGATAAGCGAGAAGGGAATAAAGCCATCTCAAATCATCCGGATTTTATAGCAGGACATAATGAGATGTTGGTATTGGAAGCAGCTTTAGAATCAGTTGAGCAAAGAACATGGACAGAAGTTAAATATAACGACTTTTAAATCAGGGAGGGATAGATATGTCGGATAAACAAAAAATGAAGTATCGATTTTCATTTGGTCCTTGGAATATTCATGAGGGAGCGGATCCATTTGGTCCTGCAGTACGAGATAGTTTCAGCTTCGATGAAAAATTAAATATGTATAAAAAACTCGGTTTTGACGGTATTCAATTCCATGACGACGACGCTGTTCCGGACATGAACAAGCTCAAGTCTCAGCAAATCATAGCTAAAGCAAAAAAACTCTCTCAGAAATTGGAAAATGCAGGTTTAATTCCTGAATTTGTCGCGCCCAGATTATGGGAAGATCCAAGGACGATTGACGGCGCGTATACATCAAACGATTCTGCGTGCAGGAAATATGCAATTGAACGAAGTAAACGAGCTATTGACATTGCCAATACGATTGGAACAGACTTAATCGTGCTCTGGCTTGCCAGGGAAGGAACATACATTCGCGAGGCAAAAGACAGTAGAAATGCCGTGCAGAGACTTGTTGAAGCTATGAACGTGATGCTTGAATACGACCCAAAAATCCGTATTGCGATTGAACCGAAGCCGAATGAACCGATGGATCACGCATATATCCCCACAACCGGTCATGCGCTGGCGCTTGCTCAGCTTAGTGTTGCGCCGGAAAGAATTGGCGTTAATATTGAGAGCGCTCATGCAATTCTTGCAGGTCTGGATCCGTCTGATGAAATGGGATTTGCTCTTTCCTTTAATAAGTTGTGGACTGTGCACCTGAATGATCAGAATGGAATGAAGTTTGATGAGGATAAGACATTTGGTTCTGTAGATTTAAGAAGGGCTTTCAATCAGGTTAGAGTATTGGAAGACGCTGGCTATGGAAGAAACGGGGAGTTCATTGGTCTTGACGTAAAGGCAATGAGAACACAGAAAAAGGAAGTATCTACAAAGCATCTTCTTAACAGCAGGAGAATTTTTGAAGCGCTGCTGGATATTGTAAGAAGTTGTGACAAAAACTACATTCAGAAACTTATTGAAAAAAGGGATTATGAAGAATTAGACTTTTACATTATGCAGAGGTTCTGTGAAATATGAGAGAGGGAAGAGGGTGAAAAATAATACTGTTAAGCCAAAAGCGGGTGTTTTCATGTTATCTTCTGAATGGTTCTGGAATGATGGAGGAATCCAGAACCTATTTCCTGATTTACCAAAAAAGCTTGAGAAAGATGTAAAAAAAATAACAAGCAAACTGTCCGCTAACTTAGATATTATTCATGCAGGATTAATTACATCTAAAAAACAAATTGATGCATTAGCCAGAAAAGTTATGGATAATAACGTGGATTTAATTCTTATTGTCTGTGTTACATGGTGCGATGACAGTCTATTGTTTGCTGTATTAGATGCTATTCCGGAGCAGATTCCTGTCCTTATGTGGTGTTATGTTCCCAGTAAGAAACTGCCTGAAGATATATCCAGCGGCGAGTTGATAAGACGTTCAGGACCTGTTGGAGCGCTGCAGTTCAGCGGACCGATGAGAAGAATGAAAAGGAAATTTCAATTTGTTATTGGCTCTCCTGATGATAAAGACACAATAAAGGATATTAAAGAGTGGTCAGAAACATTGAAGCTGACAAGATTGCTCAAAAATTCAACAATTGGAGTTCTTCCATATCGTTGTGGATACATGACAGGAACCTATACTGACGAATTCAGGCTGATGAACGAAATCGGACCTAAACTAAAATATATCTCTGTAGCTGAGTACGCATCTGTCGTAGATAGTATAAAGGATGCAGAAGTAAAGCAGTATATATCTATGTTAAAGGGTAAATATAAGGTCATTGATGTAAGTGAGAAGAGTTTACATCGGGCTTCAAAGGTGTCATTGGGGTTGGCAAAATTAGCAATTAACTATAATCTTAATGGAGTAGCTATTGATGACTTATCAGATGAGCTCCATAATGTATTGCGGCTCAGGCCGTGTCTTTTTACAGAAGATCTTTTTAACAGAGTAGTTGTTACAATGGAAGCAGACATATCAGCATGTGTTGCTATGTTAATCCTTAAGCATTTGGCGAAGCAGTCCCCCATGTTTACTGAGTTCTTTACATTCGATTTAGAGAAAAATATCGTGCTTGCAGGCCATGCTGGTATTCATGATGTTAGATTGGCAGATAAACAAAAGAATGTCAGAATAGTTCCTGACTATGAATATGCAGGCGCAAAGGAACTGGAAGGTGCGTGGATGGAATTTTCCGCCAAATCAGGAAAGTTAACAATAGTTTCTCTGGTAGACGCAAAAGATAAATTTCAGATGATAGTTACAACCGGCAGGTCTCAACCAGGGACATTTTATTTAAAAGGATATCCGCACATGAATATAAAACTGGACACATCCATTAAAGATTTTTATGCTATTTGTACCAGAGCAGGTATAACCCAACATTTTGCTGTAGCATATGGAGACCATATAAGCCAGCTCAGGAAATTAGCAGAAGTTCTGGATTTAGGATTTTGTGTTTGTTTAGGATTTAGAGTTTAGAATTTATGATTTGATGTATAGAAGAGGTGTTATGAAAGATATTCTTAGTAAACGAGAAAGAGTGGAAAGAACCCTGAATTTTCTGCCAGTGGATAGGGTGGCTATCCATGAGCAGGTAAGTCACAATCCAGTAGTCATTTCCTTATATACCGGCAAAAAAATAGAAAGTTTTAACTATACCATTGAGGATATATGCGTGGTAATCGGAAAAACATTGGATGTCTGTTTTCCTCCTGTTGCTCCCCGGGGAATAAAGAAGACCGTGACCGAAGATGGTTTTACTATGCAGTATGATAACTGGACTAGTTGGTGTATTAAACGTCCTTTCCACGATACCAAAGGTCTTAAGGAATATTACCTTAAAAATATTGAGAAGATGAAAAATTCTGGGTTTGATCAGGAAGAAGAACGAGAAAAATATGAAAAGAAATTTCTTGAATTACAGAAAATGATTGGAGATGACACCGTAATAATAGATTATTCCTACGTAGGGTTAGAACCCTGCTGGACAAAAGCGGGAATAGATCTATTTACTTACCTCTACTACGATGAACCAGAAATTATTAGCGAATGGCTTACCGTTTTTGTGGAAAATGAGATTAAAAGGGTTCATGCTATCGCCGATAAAAATCTTTCTCCTGTTATCTTAGCAGTTAGTGACCTGGCTAGCAAAATAGGACCAATATTTTCTCCTGAATTTCTGAGAAAGGAACATTTCCCTCATCTAAAGAGATTAGTAGAAACCTGGCACAGCCACGGATTTAAAGTAATTTATCATAGTGACGGCAACTACAAAATTCTTATTGATGATTTTTTAAGATGCGAAGTGGATGGATTTTACTGTCTTGAGCCTGCCTGTGGAATGGATATTATTGAATTGAAGAAAAAATATCCGAAAGTAGTATGGGCAGGGGGATTAGATGGCGTTGATTTGATGGAAAGGGGTACGCCTGAAAATGTAAGGAGGGAAGTAAGAAGACAGATTGAAGAGACAGATGCCTTAAATACCGGAGGTCTTTTTTTAGGCACGTCCAGTGAGATTAACCCGCCTATAAAGGTAGAAAATTATCAGGCGATGATAGAGGAAGCGAGGTCAATATCTAGAGATTTTTAATTTTGTGTTTGTTTAGGATTTATGATTTATTTAATGTCCAAATCAGAGAGGAGGTGATTAAAAATGCTAGATAAAATAAGAAAGACATGGGGAAGGGCTGCATTTACGCTTATTGAACTTTTGGTCGTGATAGCAATCATTGCCCTGCTTGCATCAATGCTTCTGCCAGCATTAGCAAAGGCAAGAGAAATGGCAAGAAGGATAAAATGTGTGAGCAATTTGAAACAGTGCGGTCTGGCCGTTTTAATGTATGCAGATGATTATGATGGTTGGGCTCCTAAAGCTCGAGGTTGGGAAGCGCCTGACCTTATGTGGGGAGAAACTCTTGCTGTTAATGGCTATATTCCGTTGCATTCGGATGTCTTGGTTTGCCCCAGTTTTTACCCGAAGAAATTTGTAAACTATGGTTACACATACGGGATGAACCACGATATGAACAGACTAGATTCTACAACGAACCCCCCGCATTGGGCACGGATACTTGTGGTAAATGCAGCCAGTCAAACCTGGTTTTTGGGTGATAGCATATACCCCGTCAGTAACCCGCCATTCCAATACTGCCGCATAGGTTGGGAACACGGATGCAATCAGTATATGCATCTCAGGCATAGCGGAAGAGTCAACCTCTGGTTTCTTGATGGTAGCGTAAGAAGTCTGGGAGCTTCTGAACTGAAGGAAATCAAACCAGTTGTTAGAAGCTATTGCGATGAAGATGGAGTATCACATACTTTATAACTTAACCGGGGATAAGTATGAAGTAAGCAGGCTGAATGTGGTGAAATACCGGAATTAAATTTTGACAGTCAATAAAGGAGATAGGTAATTATGAAAAAACTGAATATGTTGGTTTTGGGATACGTGTCTATAATAGCGGTTTTGTCGGGTATGGCTAATACGGCGAGCGGGGAAAAGCTTATGAATGCAAATCCTAACAGAGAAGTCACGGCTTTTAAGACAACCGCAGAGGTCGTAGTGGACGGTCGGTTAGAGGAAAAAGCCTGGCTGGATGCCCGGGAATATCACCTGACCCATTCCTTGTCAGGGGAAAAGCCTGCCGTTGATACCATTTTTAAGGTTCTTTACGATGAAAATGCAATCTACTTTGGAGCAATTTGTGAAGAACCAAGCATGAATAATTTAAAGGCAAAGTGTGAAAAGCGGGATGCAGGGGTTTGGGGTGACGACTGCGTAGAAATTTTCATAGACCCCTCAGGCGACGGCAGGGGATATTATCACTTTATTATTAATGCACTCGGTACAATCTATGATGCCCGCAATACCGGCAGCATTGAGCGCGATGCAACCTGGAACGCGGAGGGCATTCAGTCTGCGGGTTTTAAAGGAGAAACCTTCTGGAGCATTGAAATACGGCTTCCTTTTTGTAATTTTATTTCTCTCCGGACAGATGTATCAGATTCCACGTGGCGTTTTAATATTGCGCGGGAATATAAGGGCGGCGAGCCGTCTTTATTAACATATTTTCCCCTATCTGATTTTTCGGATAGTAAGAGTTACGGCCTATTACATGGTCTTGACGTGGACTATGCGAGGTTTCGCTGGCAGATTGGCGGGTTGAAACTTGTCAGCGTTAACCCCACCAAGGAAGGTTATCAGGCTCAATTAACCGTGAACGTGGAAAATCAGACCGGCCGGTTTTGTGCTTTTGGCTTGCGGGGTATAGCAATATTGCCAGGCGGGAAACAGCAGTCTTTTATTATTACGGACATGTTTGGCGGTGATGCCGGGCAGGTGCAGACCCTGCCATTTGACTGTCAAATTGAACAGGGCGGAGATCTAAAATTGCGCATCTTACTGGAGGACGTTCGCTCACACAAAATTGTTGCCTGGAATGAGTCTGTAGTTCCGGTTGACACTTCACCGCTGACCTTAAAAATCAAGCACCCATTTTATCGTTCGGCTATCTATGCTACGATGGATGTGAAGGAAGTTATCTTAGAGTTATCCGCTCTCTATCAGCCTGGATTCAAACCGGACGACCGTCTTATAATCTCACTGCGGGAGGGGTCCAGCAAGGTAATATCACAGGCGGAAGTTAATAACCCGCAGAAGTTCATCGGCGAGCACTCCCTGAGTGTCCCCGCACTGGCCCCCGGTGATT
>JAUSPT010000078.1 GCA_030652805.1 bacterium
TACAGATTTTTCAAAAGTTCCGCTTAAGAGCATCAAAAAAGCACAGGATATGCTAAATGACCGGCCGCGGAAAACTTTAGGTTTTTTAACGCCACATGAGGTCTTCGGTAAACTGTTGCATTAGCAACTTAAATAAAGGGGGTCATAAATAAAGGGGGTCACATAAATAAAGGGGGTCAGGTCTTGAAATATAACAAAATATATGTTATATTTCAAGATCTGACCCCTATAATGACCCCCTATAATACCTTTTATTATCAGCAATTATTGTAAATGTATAGTAAAAACATATAACTTTAATATCAGGAGGTTCTATTATGAGTAGAAAATTTATTTTGGTATCACTTGTGATTGTTTGTGTATTTTTTATATTTGGTTTTGAGATTGGTGCAGCTGAAACTGATCAGTCGCTGGTCTCTTTCTCTTCCGGGGCATTGTTTGTAGAGAAACCCCCCGAATACAGCTCTGCATGGGGCAGTGTTTGGATTATGGACGAAAATCCAAAAACCGGCTGGTGTTGTCCCAGCGGCAAGATTTCGAACAATGTTTTGGTGATTGAACTTGCCGAGAAAAGCATGTTTGAGCGCCTGGAGTTTGATACGGGCCATGCAGACGCAAAGGGGCGTGGCGCAAAGGACATTATTGTTGAACTTTCAGATGATGGTCCCACAGAAGGGTTTACGAAAATAGCAAGCGTGTCGCTGGTTGATCGGGAAGACAATCAAAGCTTTCCTGTAACGGTTGATAAATCCGGAAAGTGGCTTCGACTGACCATTCAAAATAATCACGGTTCAAGCGAATATACAGAGCTCATGGACTTTCGTGCCTTCGGAAAACAACTGACCAAGACACCATTAGCCGATGTTTCCGGGACCTATGAGACGAACTATAATGACTTTCATCTCCGACAGGAGGGAACATCAGTTACCGGATGTTATGAATACGATGAAGGCTTGTTAAGCGGGGGCATTGAAGATCGTATCATGAAATTTACCTGGAGGGAAACAGGTCAGAAATGGTCCGGCTATCATGGTATTCACCTCTGATGGAGAAAAGTTTTTTGGTCTTTGGTGGTATGAAGGAGCGGAAGGTTCACAAGGCCAAACATGGAACGGAATAAAAATATCTCAGGATGTTGGCGGCTGTCCTCATTGGGCAGGCGGAGTGCGGGAACAAATGACAAGTGAGCTTTTAGAATTCGGGAGGGTAAGGCTTTACGGAATCAACTTTGATTATGATTCAGATATCATTCGGGCAGAATCCAAGCCCACTCTGGATAAAATCGTTGCCATGCTCAAGTCTGAACAGGCCATGCAGTTGATTATTGAAGGACACACCGACTCAGACGGATCTACCGAACACAATCGGGTTCTTTCCCTGCAACGCGCGGAGTCAGTTAAGTCATATTTAATTTCCGCAGGTATTTCTTCCTCTCGCCTTTTTACAAAAGGCTATGGTGAGTCCATGCCAGTCGCACCCAACACAACTGCTACCGGGAAGGCCCAGAATCGGCGTGTTGAACTGGTGGTTAAAGAATAAAGTACCATTTAGACTGTCATGGGGACCGTTGTATGTGCTCAACAGTTTGGTAACTTTTAGCGGAAAATCTATGGGATTTGAGGAGTTCCTAACCGGATGGTTGAGGCTTTAGGTATTATTATAGATAGACGTCCTAAAGGAAGACCTCGTAAAAGGGAAAACTAAACCATAGAAAAAATAGGATGTATTCTTATTTATTAAATTGGTCTAACATATAAATTAAATTAAAAGATAGGGTATTTTTAAAAAATATTTGACAAAGTTTTTTGTATTAGTATAATAAAAGTATAATAAATGTATGATAATAGTAATACAAGGGAGATAAATATGTCAAAATTAAGATTGACAGTTACTATTCCACATGAAGAGTATGAAAGAATAGAACAAGAAAAAAAGAAGAAGGGTGTTAGTAGAAGTGCATTAGTACAAGAAATAATTAAATTCTTTTTCGTAAAAGAAGATGAGCAATTTAAAATAAAAAAATATATTGATGGTTACAAGAGGATTCCAGAGAAAACAAATTACATAGCTCAGTTTGAACAAGTTCAGTTTGAAGCATTAGATAAGGAGTTTTAAGATGCATAAAGGTGAGATTTGGTGGGCAAATTTACTGAGTCCTATAGGCAAAAGGCCGGTAGTTTTGCTTTCCAGGGATGAGGCTTATTCTGTACGCAATGCTGTTACAGTTGCTGAAGTTACTTCCACAATACGTAACATCCCTGTAGAAGTTAATCTCGGTAAAGAAGATGGTTTACCCAAAAAGTGTGTAATAAATCTTGATACGATAATTACTATAAGAAAAGAGTTGCTTACAGAAAGGATAACTTATCTTGATTCAGAGAAAATTGATCAGGTGAATAAGGCTATAAAGTTTGCGCTTGATATAAAATAGGATGTGTCCCTATTTTACTAAAGAGGGTGATATTTTTTATTTTTTATGCATAGACCCCTGTAACACTAAAAAAAGGAGAGCACTTATAGTAATGGCAATAAAATTACTTTTAATTCGGCATGGAGAAAGTAATGGTAATGCTCAAAGGAAATTTTCTGGTTTTCAGGATGTAGATTTAACAGAAAAAGGAATATGGCAAGCGAAGAGATTAGCCCGACGTTTAGAAGGGGTATCAGTAGACGCAGTTTATTGCAGTGATTTAAAGAGGGCTCGTCATACTGCTGAGATTATATTTAAAGCTCGAGGAATAGATATTAAAATTAATCCTAATTTTAGGGAAAGAAATTTTGGAGAATGGGAAGGTTATACTTTCGAAGAGGTTAAATCAAAATATGGATATGGGGATAAATTTAATTTATGGTTGGAAAATAACGATGAAAAAATCGTCATTCCTCAAGGAGAAAGTTTAGTTGACTCAAATAACCGGGTGATGAATGAAC
>JAUSPT010000079.1 GCA_030652805.1 bacterium
AAAAAAATGATACTATATATCAATATCAATCAAGCTGGAAAGGAGGTGGCAGAGAGCTTGAATTGTCGTGGCGTTTCTACGTATAAAGTAAAAATGCAAAAAAAGTTGAAAAGATCAACTTTTTATAACTAAACTATAACATAGAATTAAGCCAAGTGTAGTTTAATAAAAATATTTATTTAACTAACCGTAGGAAAAGCTATAAAGATTATCGGATTTTTCTAAGCATTTAATAGAAAAAGCAATATAGATTAAGGAGACTTAAGAGATTAAAAAGAGGAAAGCAGAGAGACATTAAAATGCAAGAAAAATCTGATGCATGTAGCTCCTATGTGTTTATCATGAGGGGGTAAGAGCATTATGATTAGCCTGTTAAGTAGTTATATTTTTTGGCTTGTAAGTGCAGGAGTTGGGCTTGGCTTTGGAGCAGCAGGATATATATACAGAAAATATGCAGCTGAGTCAAAAATAAGAAGAGCAGAGGAGTATGTTAAGAAAATACTTAAAGATGCAGAAAAAGAGATTGAGACAAAGCGGAAGGAGTTGGATCTAGAAGCAAGGGATGGGCTGTATAAGTTAAGATCTGCATTTGAGCAAGAGACAAGTGCAAAAAGAAAGGAACTTTCTGCTCTTGAGAGCAAGATAAGCCAAAAGGAATCAAACTTAGACAGAAAAGTTGACCTGTGGGAGAGAAGAGAACGGGAGATTGCAGATAAAGAAAATGGCATAAGACGAAAAACAGAAGACTTAGATAGAAGACAAATAGAACTTACTCGGACCTTAGAAGAGGAAAAAAGCAGCCTTCAGAGAATTTCCGGACTTACCCCAGAAAAAGCTAGAGAAGTGTTTCTTGCCAAAATAGCTGAAGAAGCTAAATATGACGCAGCGCTTTTAGCAAAGAAAATAGAAGACGAGTTTCTGGAGAATGCCCAAAAAAAGGGCAAGGAAATCATAGCTACAGCAATTCAGAGATGCGCTGCAGAATACACCACTGAATCTACAGTGTCTGTTGTATCTTTGCCAAACGAAGAGATGAAAGGACGTATCATTGGCCGTGAAGGGAGAAATATCCGGGCGTTTGAGACTGCAACAGGTATAAATATTATTGTTGATGACACTCCTGAAGCGGTTATACTTTCGGGTTTTGATCCTATAAGAAGAGAGATTGCAAAAATTGCTTTAGAAAAACTTATTGCAGACGGAAGGATTCACCCTGGTAGAATAGAAGAAGTTGTAGAAAAAGCTGATAAAGAAGTTCAATTTGCTATTAAGGAAGCTGGAGAACAGGCTGCCTTGGAAGTTGGAGTTCAAGGACTTAACTCAGAAGAAATAAAACTGATTGGTCGTCTGAAGTATAGGACAAGTTATGGGCAGAATGTATTGCAGCATTCAAAGGAAGCAGCTTATCTGGCAGGGGCAATGGCTGCAGAATTAGGTCAGGATATAAAGACAGCAAAACGCGCAGGTCTATTGCATGATATAGGTAAGTCTGTGGACCATGAAGTAGAAGGTACGCATGCGCAGATAGGTGCGGATTTGGCAAGGAAATGTGGTGAGTCAGATAAGATAGTTTATGCAATTGCTTCACATCATGAGGAAAAGCCAACAAATACCATTCTTTCTGTGCTTATTCAGGCGGCTGACGCAATCTCTGCATCACGGCCCGGCGTGCGACGCGAAACATTCGAAAAATATGTAAAGCGGTTGGAAGAATTAGAAAGTATTGCAACATCATTTCCAGGCGTTAATAAAACATATGCGATCAATGCCGGTAGAGAGATTAGAGTCATGGTTGAGCCTGATAAGATAAGTGATACAGAAAGTGTTAAACTTTTGCAGGATATAAGTAAGAAAATAGAAAAAAACTTGAATTATCCAGGGCAGATTAAGGTTACCTTAATTCGCGAGACTAGAGTAGTTGATTATGCAAAATAGATAGAAAATTGGCTAAGATTAGAATTCTTTTCATCGGGGATGTGGTTGGCAAGGCTGGACGTTGTGCAATAGAGAAACTTGTTCCAACTTTATTGAATACAAATAGCATAGATGTATGTATCGCAAATGGAGAGAATGCTGCAGGAGGTGTTGGAATTACACGGAAAATCTCTGACCAACTTTTTTCTTATGGAATAGATATTATAACATCAGGCAATCACATATGGAGTAATAAGGATATACTAAGTGCCTTGGACACAGATGAGAGAATACTGCGGCCAGCGAACTATCCTGATGGAGTCAAAGGGATTGGCTCTACAACATTTAAAAGTAAAAAAGGGTATATAATTGGAATCATAAATCTTATGGGGCGTGTTTTTATGAAGCCTTTGGATTGCCCTTTTAAGGTAGCAGAAAGAGAAATGGAAAAATTAAAAAAGAAAACAATGGTAAATATTATAGATTTTCATGCTGAAGCAACATCTGAAAAAATAGCTTTAGGCAGGTACTTAGATGGTAAAGTTACCGCAGTAGTAGGAACCCATACACATGTTCAGACCGCCGATGAGAAGATTTTTCCTAAGGGTACAGCCTATATTACAGATGCTGGAATGACGGGTCCTCACGATTCAATAATAGGAGCAAAAAAAGATTCTGTTTTTCAACGTTTTCTAACCCAAGTCCCTGTAAAAATTGAAGCCGCTTCAGAGGATATCTGGTTACACGGGGTAACTATTGAAGCAGATTATGATTCTGGAAGAGCTTTATCTATTGAGAGAATAAGCAAGAAGCTGTAAACAAATTATTAATTCAAAATTCAAAATTCAAAATTCAAAATTTCCCCTCATTCTTTTATTTTCTGTGTTCCTAATTACAGGTTGTTCTCCAAGAGCCATTCGTTATGAAGAAACAAAATTCTTAATGGGCACAGAAGTAAATATCATTGTTGTTGGCAAGAGCAGAACAATAATACGCTCAGCAGCTCAGGCTGGATTTAAAGAAATATCGAGAATAGAAGATATTATGAGCGCATATAAACCAGATAGCGAACTATGCTCGCTGAACAAAGCAGGGGAACAAGAAGACAGCAGAGAACTTCTGTATGTGATAAACAAAGCTCGTTATACTTCAGAGTTATCAAACGGAGCGTTTGACATTACATGTAAGCCATTAATTGATCTATGGCATAATGCCAGGGAAATAAACGAATTTCCGGATACACAGAATATTCTAAATACTTTATCTCTTGTTGGATATAGAAATATTTTAATAAAAAACAATAATGTGAAGTTCAATAAAACAGGCATCAAAATTGACCTGGGTGGGTTAGCCAAGGGATATGCAGTAGATATGGCTATGGATCTTATTAAAAACTATGATATTAAGGGAGCCTTAATTGATACAGGAGGTGATATCAGAGCTATTGGAAAGCGGGAAGATGGAAAGCTATGGAAAATAGGAATAAAACATCCAAGAGAAAGAAACAGGATTATAGGACTTATAGACTTAGACACTAATGCAATTGCGACCTCCGGGGATTATGAAAGATTTTTTATGCTGAATGGCAAGAGATATTCCCACATAATTGACCCAAGGACCGGCTGTCCAGTGGATAATCAAATAGTGAGTGTTTCTGTATTATCCTCAGATTGTTTGACTTGCGACAGCTTGGCAACAGCAGTAACAGTGCTTGGAGAGGAAAAGGGCATTGAACTAATAGAAAAATTAAAAGGCGTAGAAGCATTAATCATTACTATAAAAGATGGCAATTTAAATCTGATAAAATCGTCTGGGATGATGCAATTCGTCCTTCGCTAGAAGGATTCTTATTTCTCTAACCGATTTAGATCAGTGGTGCGTGGCGTATCCGCTCATCTCATTTCCGGTCCACTGCGACTTTGGCAATGACTTTGTGAAGCTGCCCAGACGAGATCAGTGGCATGTGTGCATCTTCCGGAAAGAAGATCGCAAAGGTTCCACATGCGGTTGACAGCCAGGCATCTGGCTTGTCCTTGAAGAACTGAGCGTCAGTTTCTTCATCGTATTCCTTTGAAGGTTGGTTACACGATGATTTGGGCTTCCATCCCATATTATCAGTTCCTGCCAAGACTAATTGGATATCAATGTATTTTTCATGCGTTTCGAGTAGAGCATCCTCTTTCTTACGACCATGATCCTTAGCCACCATAGCATAGACACTGTCTCCATCTATGTCATACTTGTTCACCGGCAGTTCCTTCAGATCTGGGCGCATAAGAAACTCAAATGCCTTTGCAAACCCCTTGTTCAAGGCCAAATAACGCTGTGCATTCTCAAGTACATCCAAAACCATGTTTATTCCCTCCTTCCTGAAATCCTATTGTGCTAACAATTAGTATATGGAATCCATATTTTTTCGCTTTCTCGGTATAAAATATAACAAATCTTTATTGATTTAGTCAAATACTCCTAAAAGTCCTCTTGGCAATCTATTATAAAAATAAACACTTGTAACACACACTATTGGAAACAGGTAAGCAGTAGGATGTTTTTGACATGAGATTGCGGAGGCTGAGAAACATAGGTAACACTCGTGGTATGATAGAAGACATCCAAACATTGCGAGCTAGCGAGCAATGTTTGGAGCAAGAATCTACCATATCGGAGGAGTTGCCAAATGAGAAAGACAGCTAGTTATTACTTCTTTAAGAGGAAGCCTCTACCTAAAATAAATCGATATGAACATTGGCGGGGTACAGCAGAGATTGCAGGGCTTTCTTCAAAAGCGAGACTAAGACTGGAATGGATAATATTTTACTACACTGCAGGAAAGGGAAATGCCAAGTTTGCCTGTAAACATTTTGGCATATCAAGAA
>JAUSPT010000080.1 GCA_030652805.1 bacterium
TGTTGTGTGCTTGTCCAAATATATGCTGTTTGGAATGCCATTTTTCTCTATATACTCCTTGAAACTATCCATCGCTGGCATTGTCCCTTCATAATCATAAAATCCAGCTGATACATCATTCGTTGCGTCATCTATGTATCCTATCAAAACTAGCTCAGAGCCTCTTCCTTCCAGCCAGTCATGATGCGATCCATCCATCTGTACCATTTCTCCAAAGCATTGCTTTCTTTCCCGCCATTGACGATGCTCTTTGTGGCCACGGCTTACTTTCCATTCCCCTTCTGCTATGAGCCAGTTACGCAATGTCTGAGTACCTATTGTTATCTTATCTATTTCAGAAAGTTTTTCATTTGCGAGTAACGGGCCAAATCCCTTGTATTTCTCTCTGTAGAGACCTATGACTCTAGCTTTTGTTTTCTTTGGTATTGCCACATTTGAAGACCTGCCACGCGATTTATGCGCTATGCCTTTGTCTCCTTCTTTCCGAATTACTTTTACTATCCTTCTTATCTGTCTGCTGCTCAAATTTAAAACATCCTTTGCTTCAACCTGCTTTAACTCTTTATCCAGTATCTTGTGAATTACGTGTAACCGCTTTAGCTCTATTTGACTTGCAATGATAATATCCCTTTCTGCCATAATGCCCTCCTCTTAAAGCGGGTATTATAGCTTCTTTAAAATAGGACATTTCTAAATGTGCCAAATAGGACATTATCATTTGTGTATTACAAAAAAATTGCCAATTTTTGTGAAAAAGGATAGAATATAAAAAATAGCAAAACAAGGAGGACAATACAATGCTCAAACCTGAATCTACACCCGGCAAAACAGATTGGTTTGTTCATGACCGATTCGGTCTCTTTATTCACTGGGGTATTTACTCAGTCGCAGCTCGTCATGAATGGGTTAAAAACTATGAAAAAATAACGGATGAGAAGTATCAGAAATACTTTGACCATTTTGATCCTGACCTGTATGATCCGGGTGCATGGGCAAAGGCAGCGAAAGATGCCGGGATGAAATATGCCGTCCTGACTACAAAGCATCAC
This sequence comes from bacterium, assembly GCA_030652805.1. Classification (NCBI taxonomy): domain Bacteria; species bacterium. The sequence continues at coordinate 1,050 of JAUSPT010000080.1, forward strand.
GATGGCTTTTGTCTGTGGGATTCTAAACTGACTGATTACAAAGCGACGAATACACTTGCAGGACGTGATCTTCTTAAACCCTTTGTTGAAGCCTTTCGGAAGCAGGGGATTAAAATAGGTTTCTATCATTCGCTGATTGACTGGCATCATCCGGAATTTCCTGTGGACAGCCGTCATCCGCAGCGTGATGATGAGGAATTCAAAAAACGCACAAAAGAACGTGATATAAAAAAATATGCTGAGTATTTACATGGTCAGGTTCGGGAACTGCTGACAGAATTCGGAAAGATTGACATTTTATTCTTTGATTTTTCTTATCCTGAATATCATGGGATGAAAGGAAAAGGCAAAGAGGACTGGCAGTCTGAAAAACTAATTAAGATGATTAGGGAATTAATGCCGGATATAGTGATAAATAATCGGACAGAAATTTCGCAGGATTTCTACACTCCCGAGCAGTTTCAGCCGCGCGGATGGGTTCATGTAAACGGAAAACCTGTTGTATGGGAGGCATGCCAGACATTCAGCGGCAGCTGGGGCTATCACAGGGACGAGAAGACATGGAAGAGTGTGGATATGCTGGTAAAGATGCTTATTGATGGGGTCTCTAAAGGAGGCAATCTCCTTCTCAATGTGGGGCCTACTGCACGAGGTGAATTCGATTATCGGGCGCTTGAACGTCTATCCGGGATGGGCGATTGGATGAGATATCATAGCCGGGCTATCTATGGCTGTACCCAGTCGCCGGACGATTTTATTTGTCCACAGGACTGCCGTTTCACCTATAATCCTCAGACAAAACGCCTTTATCTGCATATATTCAGTTGGCCGTTTAAGCAAATTCATCTTGATGGTATGGCTGATAAGATTGAATATGCGCAACTGTTAAATGACGGCTCAGAGATAAAGATGGAAAGACATGACCCAAAGAAAGCACATTCTTATATGTCTGAAAAAATAGACTCTAAAACTTTGACATTGGAATTGCCGATTGAAAAGCCGGATGTGGTTGTACCGGTTATTGAATTGTTTTTAAAATAGGAAAGGATTATAAAATGGCAAATGTAAAAGCAAAGAAATTAACTTCTCTAAGTAAAGCTAATCCAAAAACTCCAACTATTGGTGTTTTTGCTACGAGCGACCCGCGAATTGATACGGCGAGTCGCACGCGCTGTCAGAATATTATTGACATGGTTGCCAATTCTATATCGGGCAAGGTGTGTCTGCCTGATAAAACGCCAGTTGAAGTAGTTTATTCAACAGTTCTAGTAGACGGAGAGAGAGAGGCAGATATTGTTGCCCGTCAGTTTCGAAAAGCCGGTGTGGATATTCTTGTGTGTGTTTCAGATACATGGGCATTCCCTCAATTAACCCTTATTTCATTATTGCAGCAATTTCCTGCTGATACTCCGATAAATATTACCTGTGGCAACAGTGCTCCCAGGCCAGGCGTTGTTTTTGCTCAGGCTGTTAATGGAGCTATTTCTCAGTATGGGCGTATGGTGCATATGAATGTTGGAACCTGGCCGGATACAGGTAGCAGTCCAAAAATGACAGAAAGAACAGCTGAGAATCTTATTGACTGGTGTTACGGCGCTGTTACTGCGGTAGGTTTAAGAGGAAGGCGTGTTGTTATATTCGGGCATGACTCAATGGGAATGGAAACAGCCTTAGCACATATTCTCCCCACGAGAAATACATTTGGCATAGAAGTTACGCGCCTGGATATGAAACTGCTTGCTGATATGCTTAATAAGAAAGCATATAATAAAAAAGAACTGATAGGATTGAGAAAGTGGCTGAACCGCTATGTTGAAAACAGAATTGAATTACGGAATAATGAAGATGATGAAAGATTCAATCAGTCTCTTGCAATGTATCTTATAAACAGAGATTTATTAAATGATTTGAATGCCGTAGGTGGTGGATTTATGAGTCAGCTGGAATGGGGCTCTGATTCGCGCGGTATTCCTTTGCCTGTTGCAGATGTAATGGAATCCTTGTTTAATTCAACCTTTGATCATAACGGGCGAAAAGCACCTGTTCCCTATGCTACAGAAGCTGACGTACAGGGACTGCTCACTATGCTTTTCTTGACCTATCTGAGCGGTGGCAATCCCCCTTTATTCATGGATTTCCGCAAGGTCTGGGAGATTGGAGAACTCAAGGCACTTGCTAAAAGACTTAATATCCATCTACAGGGTAGGGAATTATGGGAGAAAAAAGGGATAGTAGACGGCGATAATTCAGGGAGCGCATCCTTTGATTGGGCAGCAAGACCCGGTGCAAGTATTAATGAGATTATGTCAAAATGCAGATTCCCGTTAGCTGACCCGTATTATTTCCCGGGCGGCGGTAATTCGGTGAATTATGTTTCACCAGGCGGAATAGAGGGTATTGCAGCCAGATTATGTTATAATACAATAAGCGGCTTATTCTCAATAGTATGGGATGAGGCTTCTACTGCTGAGCTTCCAGCCAAACTTTGCGATGCAGTTTGTCAGGCCTCTACCCCAACATGGCCACATACATTTGTTGTGCCAAAGTATGCAAGCATGCTTGAATACAAGCAGTTTGCACCGGCTAATCATTTTCATATGACATGGAATCTCAAACCTTCCCGGCTTGAATATTGGATGGATTTGACCAATGTTCTTTCTATTACTCCATGGCAGGGGAGACCAAAGTTCATAGAGAACATTGACAGACCTGTTCCTCTGATTTATCTTCAGAACGGCGGCGAGGAGAACACAAAGCTTCTTAGAAGCAGAAGATAAACTATCTATTTTTTTTAAGCAATGCCTTAACCTTCAGCGGAAGGCTCCAGATATCAATAAATCCCTTTGCAGATTTGTGGTCAAATGTATCTTTAGAGGTGTAAGTGGCAAGGTTTTTACTGTACAGGGAGAACTTTGATTTTCGTCCTACAACGGTACAGGTGCCTTTATAAAGTTTTACCTTTACTGTACCTGTCACATTTTCCTGTGTTTTATTAACAAATTCATCCAGAGCTTCTTTTAATGAAGAATGCCATAGTCCATAGTATATTATTTCTGCATATTTCTGAGAGATGATTTCCTTAAAATGCATGGTTTCTCTGTCAAGAACTAGTTCTTCAAGAGCGTTATGAGCATTATGGAGAATAACTGCTGCAGGAGCCTCATATATTTCTCTGGATTTAATTCCTACGAGCCGGTTTTCAACCATATCTATTCTACCAACACCGTAATGTCCACCGAATGTATTTAGAGTTTCAATTGATCCCGCACGGTCCAGAATTTTCCAACAGTCTTTCCATTTTATTTTTTTAGGGATCCCTTTTTCAAAATAGATCTCTACACATCTTGGTTCGTTCGGCGTTTCTGAAGGCGATGTTGTAATCTGATATGCATCTTCAGGGGGTTCTTTCCAAGGATCCTCAAGAGATCCACATTCAATTGCTACTCCCCAGAGATTCCTGTCAATGCTGTAAGGACTTTTCTTTGTAATATCGACAGAAATTTTATATTTTATTGCATAATCTATCTCTTCCTCTCTTGATTTAAGTTCCCATTCTCGCAACGGCGCAATTACTTTTATGGCTGGATTTAATGCTGCAAAGGTCGCCTCAAATCTGACCTGATCATTGCCTTTGCCAGTGCATCCATGTGCCACTGCGTCAGCTTTTTCTTTCTTTGCAATTTCTAAAAGTCTTTTTGCAATAAGAGGACGGCCTAATGCAGTCGCCAGAGGATATTTGTTCTCATATAGTGCGCATGCTCTCAGAGAAGGAAATACATAATCTCTAACAAATTCTTCTCGTAAATCTTCAATATATATCTTGGAAGCGCCTGTTTTTATTGCCTTTTCTTTAAGCGGCTCTAGATATTCACCTTGCCCAAGGTCTGAAGTATATGCAATAATCTCTGCGTTGTATTTATTCTTTAGCCAGTGAATTATAATAGAAGTATCAAGCCCTCCTGAATATGCAACTACAATTTTTTTTGCCATTTTTTGTTCCCTCCAACTCATCCCCTATACCCTTCTCTTGACAAAGAAGGGGGAAGGTGAGTTTAATCAATTACATTTATTGAGACCAATTGCTCAAGCAGAGAACCTGTTTTACCGTATTCTCCCAAACTCAAGTCAGATACTACTACTCTGCCAATATGTTTCTTTACCACAGATGGCCATCTTCCCTCAGTATATTCCCATGTATCATGGATAACATAATAATTTCCATTATCCTCTCCAAGATAGAGCATTATATGCCTCGGCATATAAAGAATGGATATGCCTGGTGGAAGATTTTTAAATCTATCAAATCCTGCAATTTCCCTGCCCATTTTTGCTTGCCAGCTAGAGTTGCGCGGCATTCTTATTCCAAAACACGCAAATATATCCATTATGAATCTGGAGCAATCTCTTTCCCCTCTCATCCCTCCCCAACCATAAGGTGTATGCAATAATTTAAAAGCCTGATTGATTGCGTTCCTTTTTGTATACGGAACATATCCTGTGTGTACATCCTCATAAGCTGGTATATATGCCTTTCTAAAAGACAATTTATTTCTTTTATTTGCAGCAGGAAACGTAATAGTAAAATACTCTTTTTCGCTGTTCATTAAAGGAAAGCGTGTTCCCATCTGCGCACTATCTAGAAAATTTTTACACTCAGAATCAGAGAATATATCGATTTTATTCCCAGTTACAACAACAAATTCTTGAGCTTTCCTGTACTCAATAATATCATTCTTATTATCTGAGATTGCAATATCTTCAGCGTGAATCCAACCTGGGACAATTTCTGTCTTTACATATGCCCATTTCTTATCTCTTGTCTCCCATAACAAAGCCAGAGGCTGCCCCACATCAATAGCGCTGTCCTGGAATCTATCAAAATCATGGTTGTTTTTTCTGGACATAATAATCTCATCTATGGGCAATACGCGTAGGTTTGTCCTGCGAAGTGTGAGTCCAAACTTAATATCTACTTTATCAGGGATTTTGTTTAGGTCTATATTGCGGTATATGGCTTCAAAAAACGGATTATCAACCCGCATATTATCCGTTGTATACCGTTTCTTTTTTTGAACATCTTTAATTGAATTTAGTATATTTTTAGATAATCCCTTGCCTGACGTTGTATTATCTATCTGGATTACTTTTTCTAATATTCTGCGGTTAGTTTCATTGAGTTTTTCAATTTCCTCTGTGGACATTATCACCTTATCTGGATTATCTATCTTGGATATCCAATATCCAGGAGTATGCATCTTTACTTTAACATGAGGCAAAGGATAAGGAGCTATGCAAAGCCTAGAAGCACAGCCGGAGATAAGTATAAATGTCAAAATCCAAATACTCAATAAAATCCTAAACAAACCCAAAATTCTAATTTTCAAAATCCCAAACATTGTTTTGAACATTTGTATTTTAGTTAAGAGAAAAACTAATAACCACCGGATATATAATTCTTCATATGTTTGTTTTCTGTGATAGCATCATTTAAAAGTATCTTGACAATATCTCCAATAGACACAATGCCTAACAGTTTTTCGTTATCCATTATAGGAATATGCCGGATCTTGTTATTGGTCATAATTTCCATAATTGCTTCAATTTTATCTTCTATTGCAGCAGTAATAAGTTTGGCTTTTGGTGTCATGATATCCTTTACAAGCATATCGCACATTTGCTCTTTCGTATTAAACGCTGCATGTAATATATCTCTTTCAGAAATAATTCCATGGATATTGCTATTCTTGTCAATGACCATTAGTGCCCCTATCCGCTTCTCATTTAATAACTTTATACAATCACACAAAGGTTTATCCGGCTGGATCTGAAAGACAACAGCTCCTTTTTGCTGCAGTATAGATTTAATACTCATTTAAAACTCCTTTCTGAATAGTTCCGTTTATTATAGAGCAAAAATTAAAAAAATAAAAGCCTAGTGTTGCCTTATACTTCCCGCTGTTTAAAAATTAACACAAATATGCTATATTAACTAGCTATGGATAAACAGGACAAGGTGTTTTACATAACAACGCCTCTTTATTATGTTAACAGCCACCCACATCTTGGACATTCATACAGCACAATAGTTGCTGATATTATCAATAGGTACAAAAAACTATTTGGGTTTAAAACTTATTTCCTTACAGGTACTGATGAACATGGGCAAAAAATAGTTGAAGCAGCTAATGAGGAAAACAAATCACCTAAAGAATTTGCTGATGAAATATCCAATGAATTTAAGGAAATGTGGCAAAAACTGGGTATAGAGTATTCTCAATTCATAAGAACAACAGCTGATTTTCATAAGAGAATTGTTCAGGGTATTCTCCAGAAAGTTTATGATAATGACGAAATATATTTTGCAGAATATGAAGGATTATACTGTGTTGGATGCGAAAGATTTCTAGATGAGGCAGAACTGGTCGACGGTGATTGTCCTGCGCATAAGACAAAACCAACTTTAATTAAGGAAAGTAACTATTTCTTTAAGATGTCTAAGTATCAGCGCTGGCTCATAGATTACATAAATAAGCATAATGACTTTATATTTCCCGAACAGTATAGAAAAGAAGTGTTGTCTTTTTTAAAGGACCCGTTGAAAGACCTGTGTATATCGCGTCCTAAAGAGAGATTAGAATGGGGAATTGAGCTGCCATTTGACAAAAAATATGTAACATATGTCTGGTTTGATGCTTTAATTAACTATATCTCTGCGCTGGGCTATCCCGACGGAAACTTGTTTAAGAAATACTGGAAATACTCACATCATATTATTGGAAAGGATATTTTAAAGACACACGCTGTGTACTGGCCCACAATGCTTAAGGGGATTGGTTTAGAGCCAGTGCGGAAGTTAGTAGTTCACGGATATTGGAACATGAAAAATATGAAAATGAGTAAGTCAATCGGTAATGTAGCAAACCCTTCAGAATTAGCCGATATTTTTAGTGTTGACGGCTTAAGATTTCTACTAATGTCGGAGATGGTTTTTGGCAAGGATGCAGATTTTAGACTTGATTCATTTATAACAAGTTATAATGCGCATTTGGCAAATAATTTTGGCAATTTAGTTAGCAGAGTCATTAATTTCACAATAAAGAATTTTGATAGCAAAGTGCCTGAATGTGGGGAGCTAACAGAGCTTGAACATGTCCTTCAAAAAAAGGTAAGAGAAAAGGTAAGTTCAATAAAAAAGGCTCTGGATAGTTTTTTAATTCATGAAATTGCAAAGAATTTTTTGGAAATTTCAGCTCTTACAAATCAATATTTTGACAAAACTGAGCCATGGAAGCTGGCAAAGAATGATAGACAAAAAGATCGGCTGGGAAGTATCCTGTATACATGCTGTGATATTATCAGGATTATGAATATTCTAATTTCTCCTGTAATGCCCAATATCTCTTTAAAACTTGCCAAATATCTGGGATATGACTCTGTGAAAACTGAGGAACTGGATTTAAATCTATTACATCCAGGACAATTAATGCATAAGCCGAAGTCCTTATTCCCAAGGATACAACAGTGAAAATAATGATTGTTGCAGGTGAGACATCAGGGGACTTGCATGGAAGCAACCTTGTAAGGAATATGAAAAAAATAGATCCAGGACTTAAATTTATTGGTATGGGTGGACATAGAATGAAGGATGCAGGCGTTGAAAATCTGTTTAATATTGATGACCTTGATATAGTTGGTGTAAGTGAGGTATTTAGAGGAATATTTAAAATAAAAAAGCGGTTCAATGAATTATGCAAAATCATGGATAAAGATTCTCCTAAGCTTGTTATTCTTATTGATTATCCGGGTTTTAATTTGAGATTAGCTAAGCAGGCAAAAAAGAGAAATATTAAAGTTGCTTACTATATCAGTCCTCAAATGTGGGCATGGGGGAAAGGACGTATAAAAACAGTAAAAGCATACGTGGATAAAATGATAGTTATTCTCCCTTTTGAGGAAGATTTTTATAAAGGATATGATGTGCCTGCCGAATTTGTTGGGCATCCTTTACTTGACATAGTAAAAACGTCCGGTACAAGGGAAGAAATCTTAACAAGTTTGGATATAACAGGAAAACCTGTTGTTGGTTTATTGCCGGGAAGCAGAAAACAGGAGATAAGGAGAATATTGCCTGCATTAGTTCAAGCTGCAAAAATGATAAGAAATTCTCTCTCTGATGTAGAATTCGTGCTGTTATGCGCGGAAAATATAGAGGAGAATGATATTGAACGAGTTCTTCATAACCTGAACATTAGTATTAAGATTATTAAAAACAGAACATATGATGGAATGAGCTGTTGCGATCTCTTAATCGGGGCATCAGGAACTGTAACACTTGAAGCAGCGCTTCTGAATGTGCCAATGATTGTTGTTTATAAAGCATCTCCTTTTACAAGTTTTTTATTTAAAACTTTTTTGAGGGTTCCTCATATAGGGCTTGTAAATATAATGGCTGGTGAGAGAATAGTTCCTGAGTTATTGCAGGAAGAAGCAAATCCTGAAAATATTAGTAGATGCACTCTTGATATACTGAACAGCAATGGAAAAATGAGTGACATAAAAAACAGGTTATCAGGAATAACAGAACAGTTGGGAAGCCCGGGCGCAAGCAAAAGAGCCGCAGAGAGTATATATCGAATGCTGGAGGGATAGATAATCATGAATCAATACTTAAGAATTTTAAAATTTATAAAGCCATACTGGAAGAGGATACTGCTGGCAGTAATATGTATGTTCATTCTTCAATTCTGTACTATTGGGTCAATAGGAAGCATAGTGGTATTTATGGATAATATCCTATCGACAGGTAGTGTTTCTCCAAACACACCAATCCCTCTCACTCTTAAGGGAGAACTCTTTGGGCATAAGGTGGCTATAACTCCACTGACAGCAGAATTCACTGTGATTGTGTGGTTGAAGCTGCTGGTTATATTTATAATTTTTATTTATATTTTGAAAGGACTTGCCCAGTTTGCTCAAAGTTATTTAATGACATACGCCGGTCTTAGAGGAACTTTGGATTTGAGAAATAAATTGTATAGGCATATTCAGCATATGAGCTTGTCTTTCTTCACCAGACAGAAGTCAGGCGCTATTATGAGTCGTATTGCAAATGATGTCGGAGAAGTTAAAACATCTATGACGGTACTCTTTGGAGATGTTATTAGAGAGCCAATGAATATCATAACGCGAATAATAATTGCATTTGTGCTCAGCCCAAAACTAACCATTATATCTATTCTGATATTTCCTCTGATAATATACCCAATTATTAAATTCGGCAGAAAGATGCGCAAGCTTACATCCATTACCTTAAAGAGAAGAGCATCCGTTTTTTCAGTGATGCAAGAAAGTCTTTCCTCAATGAGAATTGTTAAGGCTTTTTCTATGGAACATTATGAATCAGAAAGATTTAACAAGGAAAACGAGGGGGTTTTTAAAACAGAGATAAAGAGGACAAGAGTACAGGCAGTTACTTCTTCTGTTACAGAGTTTGCTGGCATGCTTGGGATTGCTGTTGCTACATGGCTGGGTGGCGTTTCTGTTATAAGAGGAGATTTAACTATTGGCTGCTTCATTGGATTTTTTGTTGCTATAGGTGGAATACCTGGTTCAATAAAGAAATTAAGTAGTGTTAATAATACTATTCAGTCTATGTTTGCAGCTGCATCAAGAATCTTCAATGTAATGGATAGCCCGTCAGAAGTTGTTGATTTGCCCAATGCGCGTACATTGGATACATTTAAGAATAAAATCGAATTTAAAAATGTCAGTTTTGCTTATGATAGAAATGTTATTGTGTTGAAAAATATCAGTTTTGATATTAAGCATGGAGAAGTTGTCGCTGTAGTAGGTCCAAGCGGTTCAGGTAAAACGACTATAGCAAATCTCATTCCACGTCTATATGATCCAACATCAGGGGAAATTACAATAGACGAAATGAATATTAATGAATTTTCATTATGTTCTCTTCGCAGGCAAATGGGAATTGTTACACAGGAGACTGTTCTCTTTAATGATACGCTAAGGCAGAATATATCTTATGGGCATCAGGAACAAGTTTCTCAGGAAAAGATAGAACATGCAGCTAAAGCTGCGCTTGCTCATGAGTTTATAATGAAGATGCCTGAAGGATATGATGCTGTTATTGGCGATCGTGGTGTAAAGCTTTCAGGAGGAGAGGCGCAGAGAATAGCCATTGCAAGAGCTATTCTTAAAAATCCTCCTATACTTATACTTGATGAAGCGACCTCTGCTCTTGATACTGAATCAGAATATCTGGTCCAGAAGGCAATAAATAATCTTATGGCCAATCGTACCACATTTGTGATTGCGCATCGGCTTTCTACTATTATGCATGCGGATAAAATTATAGTAGTTGAAGACGGCAAAATTATAGAAACAGGCACACATGAGGAACTTGTCAAAGAGGGAGGTTTGTACAAGAAATTACATGATCTTCAGTTTCGTGTGAATGCTAAAAAATGAAAATACACAGGGTTTTTAAGTCAGGGGTAATTCCATGGTTAGCATGGATATTGATTAGAGGCATTGGTAGAAGCATAGTTATTGAGACCAAAGGAGAAGAAAACTACTTAAAATTAAAAAGAGAAGGCAAAAATATTATACTTGCTACATGGCACAGCAGGTTGTTTTTAACCGTGTATTATTACAGGTACAAGTTAGGCGGAGGGAATATATGTGTCTTAATAAGTCCGAGCAGGGATGGAGAATTTATAGCAAGGGTTATTAAAAGATTTGGGTATTCGTTTATTAGAGGATCTAGCAGGCATTATGAAAAAAATGCTCATGAGGAGATGCTTAAAAGGTTATCAGAAGGTTCTGATATGGGAATAACACCGGACGGACCAAGAGGTCCGGCTGAAAAAGTACAGCAGGGAGTCATTCATATAGCAGCCGAGTCCGGATGTCCGATAGTTCCCATGACATTCAATACATCCAGAAACACAAGACTTAACAGCTGGGATAGGTTTGTATTTCCACATCCTTTCACCAGGGCTGTAGTAACTTTTGGTTCTCCTGTTTATGTTCCGTCAGATGCTTCAAAAGAAGAAAAACTAAAAAAAGGCAGGGAACTAGAAAACGTTCTAAATAGAATAACAAGAATGGCAGATAAACACTTTAATAAAGGGGAATGATATGACTAAACATATTGTTAAACGAGAGTATAAGATTGGCAATAGGGTGATGCATCCAAAATGGGGAAAGGGAACTGTTATTGATCATAGCGGTATTGGAGAGAGTTTGAAAATAACAGTTCATTTTGATAATGACAATCAAAAACGTCTTTTGCTTACTAAATACGCAAAGCTTGAAAAGATAAAAGGTAAGTAGAGTGAATATAGTTCTGGCAACAAGAAACAGATATAAAATAAAAGAGATTAAGAAGATTCTTGGCAGTTTAAGTGTAGAAATCTCGTCTGCATTGGACTTTCCTGGATTGAAGGAGGTTGCAGAGGACGGAAAGAGTATAGAAGAAAATGCAATTAAAAAGGCTATTGTTGTAAGTAAATTCACGCAGCAGTTGGCTATTGCTGACGATTCAGGACTAGAGGTGGACGCTTTGGAGGGACGACCAGGAGTTTATTCCTCACGTTTTGCAGGTGCGAATGCAACTTACGATGATAATAACAAGAAGCTTCTTGAACTCATGGAGTATGTTCCTCCTAAGAATCGCACGGCGCGATTTGTATGTATTGTTGCAATTGCAGACAGAGGCAAAGTAAAAAAAATCATAAAAGGCACTTGTGAAGGGATAATCTCTTTTGAACCTAAAGGCAAAACAGGTTTTGGATATGACCCTATCTTTATTATCCCCGAATACAATAAAACCTTTGCAGAACTGGGTCCTGAGATAAAAAACAAAATAAGCCATAGAGCAAAAGCATTTCTGGAAACAAGAAAGTTTCTAATAACTCAAGCCAGCGGATGTCGAAGATTCAGGTCCGCTGATTTCGAGCGTTATGGCTAAAGGAAGCATTGACTATTGAAAACGAAGATAAAAAGATTTTTTAACTCTTTTCTTCCTGTTTCAGGAAAGCGGTGCGGCAAATGTGTCGATTGTGGAGCATGTTGCCGACTATCCAAACCATGCTTGTTTCTAAGATATTATTCCGATGGACAGAGTTACTGTGCCATCTACTCGTTTCGGCCCTCAAGTTGCCGAAAATACCCAAGAACTTCATCGGAGTTTCTCACAGCAGAAGTTTGTGGGTACAGATTCGAGGAAGACTCTTAAAAAAATTGTGGAACTCCAGATATAATAGGGAACGGTCAACACATCATTACCCCCCTTGCCAGAAAAAGACTGATCTAATCTGATCACGACATCAAGGTCAATAGGTGGAATCATAAGCAAGCGCTTGTCCAGATCCGGCACCT
>JAUSPT010000081.1 GCA_030652805.1 bacterium
CGCCCGCCGAGACCCCTATACATAACCCAGCGATAGAAACTCGCATTACGACACCGCGAACCGCAATTCGCCGCAGAAGCCCAATGACCGCCCGCGAGCAGCTTAACATCTGCTCTGCCATTAACACTGTCTTGATTATACAACGAACCTTTCGCACCAGGTAAATCATACCAGCCCCAACCCGTTACATAATCTGATTTAAAGGATTGATCTCTCAGCCATTGCCACATGACCCCACAACAATCCTCACAGCCGATATTAGAGATCATTCTACGTGCTGCTGTATCTACATGACCTCCTGTTGTTACAGGATCAACAGAACCTGTGATGTTTGTTTCTTCGTTGCTGCCGGCTGCGATCAACTGGAATTCAGAGTCATCAAGCAACTGTTTTTTCACAGCTCCAAAATCATCAACAAAATCCATCCAGTTGCGGTAATCTGATATTGTCCCGCCATTTACACTAACTGTTGACGTTCCTGTGCCACTTGCCAGATAGATGTCAACCCAAATCTGAGCCTCATCGCTCCAAACCATTCCAGCAGGTTCACAAATCGGACGATGTTTTAAGTCCCATACTGATTGAGGAAGAATATCACCTTGTGCAAAAGTCGTTAATGTATGCCCTGCTATCGTACCAACTGCCATACAAAGGCAATGGAAACCGTTAATCTTTTTACTTGTAGCTGCTGTATATCCAGTCGGATATGTGCTATCAGCAGACACAAGTAATGCTAATGCTCCATTATTATCACAGGCATATACATAATAATCATGCCCTGCTCGTGCTGCATCATTCAAAGCGATTCCCGTATCCCACGTGGCATTGGTGTTTAATTCTAAAGCGGTATCGGAGCTTACTGTAAACACCTTGCCATTTACCACAATTACAGTTTTATCGTATATCGTAACTGTGTCAACTGCGCTGCGTGCTGGTCGTATAGCTCTTTCGTAGTGAACAGGGAATAATGCTCCAAAGGTAGCGAGTGCCTTAACCCCCTTCGCTCCACCATCACCCACGACAAGCGCATTAGCGGTTAGTGCAGCAGCGGCGGAGACATCGCCTATGGTTATATCCTTATCAGGTACAGTGAGAACTCTCGTAGTTCCGGTCGTGAGCCCATTAACTTCAAACCGAACTTGCTTGGTAGCATCTACCGAACCTTTTACTATTGCGGTTGTGTCGGATACAGGAAGGGCGGCGCTACTTTTTTCTATCATTCCTTTATTAATCATAATACCTTAGGCGAGGAGACTGTCGGATTTATCCGACAGAGGAATTGCCTACCTCCTTTGTTGAAATAGTTGTTGACATTTCGTTTAACGTACTGTATATTACTCGTTAACCAGGACGCTATATGCTATCCTGACGAGGCAACAGTCAATTTGCCTATCGTAGCGCATGTTGATGCCAAAGGCTCTAAAGAGCAACTGCGACGGAGTGCAGCTACAAGCCCAACCCTTTAGGTTTGGGTAGTTGACAATACCCCCCTAAAACTTATAACTAATTTTTAATGAAGCATTGGTTGTTACTTTAATGCACTTGAAATTTTTAATATCATCTGCATTAGAAATAGTCAAGCTTTCACCGACTTTCAGTAAATGACCTACAGTAGATGAAGGTACAGTCCCATCAATCGTAAACCTGATATTATCTGTTTCAAGTGTACAAAACACCTCCTGGCACGCCATGTTTATAAACTGTCCGCTTGTTGGCATAATTTTTGCAACCGTGAAGCCTATTGCCGTATCTACAGTAATGGCTTCGTATCCGCCTGTTTGGTAGTCTGTCTTTTTAAAAGGTATAAATATTTGCATTATAATATTCCTCGATTAAAAATTTTAGTTTTACTATACGGAAGATCTTTAATATTAAAGAAACCATCTATTTCTTTAGTTAAATTACATCTAAGAGTATTTTCTGTAATAATTTGCTTAGCAGCTTTAGCTATTTTAGCTTCATTCTCTTCTTTTGAAACAATATCCTGAAGATGCCAAATTTTAATATTACAAATACTTAATTCATCTATAAGCTGGCCAATTGTTTTTTCCATTTTCCTTTACTACCTTCCAGCTTAAATAATTCTGTTAAAATATATTTAGGCTCTAAAGATTGGGGATGAAATAAGACTTTGACAAAATTTTCTTTCCAAGCATAAGCCCAAAGATACCCTGATGGATTTAAAGCATAGCTCTCTGTTGCATCACTTAAAATAATACAAGGTATAGCATATATAAATGCTAAGTCTTTAATCCCAGCATCTAATCCAATATAAAAACTACACTGTTTAAGAATTGCTATTTTCTTTCTTATAGAAAGCTCTGAAATTAAATTAATAGATAATTCTGAAAATTGTTTGTATATTTCAGAATCCTGCTGTTTTTGAGAGCCAAAAATTACAGGGACAAAACCTTGTTCTGTTGCAAGATTAATAAGTTCAATCCATTTCTTTTCAGAGTAAACATTTCTTGAGTCCTCAGCAAAAGGATGAAAACCAATAAGTTTTTTATCCTTAACTTTTTTAAGATAATCTTCAGTCCAGTCTTCATACTCTTTTTCAATCCATATCTTAGCAGGCCATTCAGGCTTAAAATCTTCTATATCTAAACAAAACTGCTGAAAGAAATCGTCCATACTGATAGCCCTTATTCTTGGAAAGCGTAGCAGAATAAACACACGATTTAGTGTTCTTCGAAAGACAATTTCCGAATCAAACTCAGACATAAACTGCGCATGATTAACTTTATCAATCTTGCATTTATCTTCCATAAAGCTTTGTACATGCGACCAGATAAAATTCTCTTGTTTAACGGCAATAATTTCATCTATATAGGGGTCTTTTTCAAAAAGCTGCTTAACAAGAATAGGGTTTTTACTATCTAAGTATAAATAAAGATAAAGATTGGGAAAGAATTCTTTTATGCTTTTTAAACGGCGCAGATATCTATTGGTAGCATAATGATGACTGATATCTCCAAGCCCACCGCCAATATAAACAAAGACTTTAAAATTAATCAAATTTCTAAACGGAAGCCATTTTAACAATGTGCTTTCTTTCTTTTGCATAATCTGCCTTAATCATCATTTCTACAAGTTCTTTGAATTTTACTTTAGGCGTCCAACCCAAATTTTTTTCTGCCTTATTATAGTCTCCTTGTAATATCTCTATATCAGATGGACGGTAATATTTTTCATCAATTATAACATATTTTTTATAATCAAGGTCTAAATAATCAAAAGCCTCTTCAACAAATTCACGAACAGTATGTGTTTCGTTAGTCGCTATAATATAATCATCTGGAACATCCTGTTGGAGCATTAGAACCATTGCTTCAACATAATCTCTGGCAAAACCCCAATCCCTTTTAGCATCTAAATTTCCTAATCGTAACTCTGTATCTAACCCAAGTTTGATTCGAGCAGCAGCATTTGTTATTTTTCTCGTGACAAATTCCATCCCACGACGTGGCGATTCATGATTATATAAAATTCCATTACAAGCAAACAAACCATAAGCTTCTCTATAGTTTCTGGTTAAATCAAAACCGGCAACCTTAGAAATACCATAAGGAGATTTTGGATAAAATGGGGTATTCTCATTTTGAGGAGATTTAGTGACTTTTCCAAACATCTCTGAAGATGCCGCAAAATATACCTTACACTTAGGGGCCTTTTCTTTTATCGCAGATAAAACGAAAAGAGTTCCATTGATATTAGTATTAATTGTAGAAAAAGCATCTTCAAAAGAATAACTAACAAAACTTTGAGATGCCAGGTGATAACATTCATCCGGCCTTATTCTTTCGACTATATTAAAAATACTGGCATAGCTTTCCAAAGATGCTGCATGTAGAGTAATTTTATTCAATAAATGTTGAATGCGTATCAATCTGCAAACGGGATTTTCAAGCGCAATCCTGCGGACAATGCCATGAACCTCATACCCTTTTTCTAATAACAGTTCCGCTAAATATGAACCGTCTTGACCTGTTATGCCTGTGATCAGGGCTTTCTTTCTATTCATTTTGAATTCCAGTAATTTGGCTGAATTGTTTTCCTATCGATTCATATGTGTATTCATTAACCTTATTCCACGCATAGTCAATTACTTTTGTCCGAAATTTCTCGTCTTCTATCAGCCTGAATGCGAGTTTTGTAGCTTTATCAACATCTCGTGGATAGTCTAAATAAGTAAACGGAAATAATTTCTTTCCAGCCACACTTCCCGAGCATACAAGGGGAACCCTGAGGCAAGCATTGTCAAGTGCATATTGACCTCTTGTTTCTAACGTGTCAAGGTGAATCGCTATTTTACATATTGATTGTTGTTTTATATATTCTCTCCATTGTCTTTGCTCGAATTCTATTATAGTATCGATATCCAACAACTCTTTGTAAAAAACATGCATTTTTTCAACCGATTTGATGGGAGTATGCGTAAAAACAATAATAGGATAACCATATTTTTGCTGAATTCTACCAGCCACTGCC
>JAUSPT010000082.1 GCA_030652805.1 bacterium
AACCATATTTCCCATTGCTTTGCTGTCATTCAGGTTTGTTACCTTGTAGTCGATGGGAATGTTGTTCTTTGAGTCAACGGTGTCTTGTACATTATAAGCTACTTCAGTGATGTTGTTTCGGACCATTATCTGCCGGCTCTCAGGATCAGAGATTGAGATCTGGGTTTCCCCTGATTCTTTCAGTTGCTTTTCAATATTCCTGTAATTGTCTTTTCTCTCCTGTTGCTTTTTAATCTCATCTTGTATTATCTGCTGATTATCTCCGTCGTTTTCAGCCAGTGCCCTGGTATACTCTTCAAGCTTGTTATCAATATATGCTATATGCCGGTCTATTTTAGCCTGGTTATAGTTATTCTTTTTGCTGTTTTGAGCCCGCAGTTTGGTACTGTCTCCTGCAATAAGCTTTCCGCCTATCAGGTCAAAATGCCTGGCAATCTGAACTGTTACCCTGAAGACCTTTTTTATGGCTTTGGGATTGTCTCTGCGGAAATTGGCTATCGTGTTATGATCAGGTCTTAGGCACTTCAAAAGCCACATTACTTCAATGTTTCTTTTGCACTCCTTTTCCAAATCCCTGGTCGACCGTACCTTATTCATATACCCGTAAATGAATAGCTTAAGCAAATCAGTAGGATGATATGCCGGACGACCGTTTTCGATAAAGTCCATTCTAAATCCATAATCTTTAATAGAAAGGCTATCGACAAAAAGGTCTATTATCCTCACTTCATTATCAGGGTCAATGGATTGGTCCAGAGAAACAGGGAAAAAATTAATCTGATTTCTGTTATGTCCTTGTATGAATTTCATATAGTTAAGTTACAAAACCCACAGCTTTTTGAAGAATCCCCAGCCTCATAGTTATGAACAAAAGGGAGAGGTTTTTAGACAGTCTGACGGCCCGGCAATAAAGAGGGCCGAGCGTTAAGAAATTGCCTGGCAGGCAATTTTAGCGAAGAGCCTGCTTGCGGGGTTGGCCTGTTACCCGACGCAGCAACCGGGCAGCGTCCTGGTACTTTAGCCGGAAAATTGTCACGGTGCAAGGAGGGTATGGCACGTATTTTTGCAATCATGGTACAAGTTTTATTGCGTTAAGGCGCGATCGCGGTACAAAGTTGCTAAGTGGCCGGTAATTACTCCCGGTGCAGAAATTTGATAAATGGGCAGTGGTGCAGTGTCGCTGTAGAAGTTGTCTCGAAGCAAGAAATTTGTCATGCTGCTGGAACTTAATTGTGTGAAGATGCGCGTGTCCGGGTGCAACGGCCTTATGGATTTGTCTTGGGAGCAGGAGCAAAAGCAAAAACCGTGACAACTTGTCCCGCGGCAGCGGGAAACAACTTACCTTTATTGTCCGTGTTGTATGCAGGCATTTTTAAAACTGTCGCGCGGTCAGGATTTCCCTATTTTACAGGAAAACTGTATGTCTAGTTTGTCAACAAATTCAAAGTCATTAATCCAAGGAACACCCAGATTATCACAAACATTTGGGATCTTTATTTTAGATGAATTAGCAGCCAAAACTTTTTCTTCTTTTGTCACGATTATTGCATGCTCATTAATTGCATGTGCAATGATCCATGGGTCAGCCAAAGATCTCTGTTTAGTATTATCTACAAGATTCTTATGAGTTGGATTCGATTCAAAAATGTGCTTTAAGATCTTGGTAACATTTTCGTCTATGTCTATCACCGGAATATTACTTTTTTTAAGCCACTGTGATAAATCATCATCAGTCTGGGTGATTTCATTATAAACCATCTTTGGGATGAAAATAACACCCTGAGTTCCAAGTTCATCTAGGAGAATCCAATAATCTGGACAGAATTTAGGAGAATAATACTTTTGCCAGGCTTGAATTAAGACATTGGCATCTAAGCAGTATCTTTGAATGGGAATTGTCATCGATAAAGTTGCGCTTCAAGTTTTGGAAAATTATTTACTTGAGTATTCAATAGGCTACTTGCTTGTGTAGGTTCAATGAATCCTCCTCGAAACGCATCTAAGACAATTTGAGTAAAAAGTCGGCTGTTCTTATTTAGTCTTAATAGGTAAGGACTAGGCCCTCCTTTTTGATCTTTCTGCCTTGCCTTTTTTTTTTCTTCACGAATTAGAAACTCTTCAAATTCTATATCTGCTTCCCTTTTTAAAGCTCGATATTTATCAAGTGATATAAGATCAAGTTGATATGCTCGAAAAATAAATGCAAATGAACTTACTCCAATTAATTTAGATGTTTTAAATACCTCTCTAATTGACCTGAAAACGCTAGGATTAATACCTGTCATAATATACATCGGCATTAAAGCATTTGCAGCAACTGAATTGCAGAAAAGTTCAACCGGGTGTAAACTTTCCTTAAATCTAATCTCTGGCTCAATTTCATTTGAGATTCCTGATTCAGCAATCCATATATGGGCTAACTCATGAACAAGAGTAAAAAGTTGAGGAGCATCCCAGTCTTCTGAGTTAACAAATAAGAATGGGGCATATGAATCAGCAATCGTAAATCCCTGAATTTCTTCACTGTCAAGTTTAAGTCTGGAGTGTATGAAACTTGTTCTGGAGATAAATATTCCTTTTGATTCTGCCTTTTCAATCCATTCCCTAATAGGTTTTTCAAAAGTATATTTTAATGGATTTATATCGAGTGTACTTAGAATATCATTAGCAACATCAATTGGATTATCGTTTATGGAATATTTTCCTACAAAAGCAAGTTGCTTGTCATGGTTTTCTTCATAAACATCCCTTATCCATGATTGCTTTTGTTGAATTTCTCTAATAATAAAAATCGATGCTGTACCAAGAGGTTTTGCTGTTTTTCTTCTGTAGTCTTGAAGTGGTTGAAAGTCTCTGGGAATTTCAGGTAAGAAGAATAGAGCGAACGGTCTTCTATAAGCTTTCGCCAATGTTTCTGCCTGACGAATTGTTGGTTGACTAATCCCGTTTTCCCATTCGATTAGTTTTTCAGGAGATACAGAAACCTTAGACGCAGCAATTTCTTCTGACATCCTTGCGGATTCTCTTGCCCATCTGAGCACATTTGGTGTTATGTAGGCTTTGTCTGCCATGTTATGATGCTAGTCTCCCTTTTCTACAACTTCAAAAGTCATATAAAGTTCTGAAATATATTAGTTTTTTTCAAGATAATGACATTATTTATTTATTTGGATCGAAGTCGTCTGGTTATTAGTCGATTAATTGGAGACTGTCATTGTAATTCTTCCCTTGTCAGGCCGGTGACCGCTTGCATACAACGGCCCGGCAATAAAGGGAGGTTGTGTTACCCGACGCAGCATCCGGGCAGGGTCCAGGTACTTTAGCCAGTAAGCTGTCACGGTGCAAGGAG
>JAUSPT010000083.1 GCA_030652805.1 bacterium
ACCACAGTTACCACAATACTGCTGTATTTTATATATCTCTTCTTTTCAACCCCCAAACCCCCATTCTTGGGGGCTTTTTAGGTGTGCACTTTTAAAACTTAAATCGCTTAAAAACTGTGCACTTTTAAATTTTAACTGACAGATAATAATTTAGCTGTTGAAAGTCACCCGTGTTTATGCTAATTTTAGCGGGAAATTTTTCAAATTAATAGGGGAGTAATATATGGGAAAATGCGTGTATTTTTTCGGAGATAGGAAAGCTGAGGGAAATACTGGGATGAAGAATCTTTTGGGTGGAAAAGGAGCAAATCTGGCTGAGATGAGTAATCTTGGCATACCTGTTCCTCCCGGATTTACTATTTCTACGGAGATGTGCGATACTTATTATAAGAATAATCGCAATTATCCTTCGGAACTCGAGTCGCAGATGAAGGATGCAATGAGTAAGGTTGAGGGAATAATGGGCGCTAAATTTGGTAATTCTAAAAATCCTCTGCTTGTATCAGTGCGTTCAGGTGCGCGTGTTTCAATGCCGGGAATGATGGATACAATACTCAACCTTGGCCTTAATGACGCAACTATAGAGGGTCTTGTCGTCAGGTCAGGAAATGGTCGTTTTGCATGGGATGCATACAGACGCTTCGTCCAGATGTATGGAGACGTTGTTCTTGGAATGAAGCCCGAGAAGAAAGAGGATGAAGATCCATTTGAGGTAATAATTGAAGAGAAGAAGAAAGAGAAGAATGTTCATTTTGATACTGAGCTTGACGAAGACGACCTAAAGGATCTGGTAGCAAGGTTCAAAACAATGGTTAAAGAGAAGAAAGGCATGGATTTCCCCGATGATCCATGGAAGCAGCTATGGGGAGCCATAGATGCCGTTTTTGGCTCATGGAATACTGAAAGGGCAATAAAATACAGGAAAATAAATAATATTCCCGGGGACTGGGGCACAGCGGTTAATGTACAGGTAATGGTTTTCGGTAATATGGGTGATGATTCTGGAACAGGTGTTGCCTTTACAAGAGATCCCGCAACAGGGGAAAACAAGTTTTATGGAGAGTATCTAATAAATGCGCAAGGTGAAGACGTTGTTGCTGGTACCAGAACTCCACAGCCTGTAAACGAATCTACGAAAACGTCTTCAGCCCAAAAAACACTTCAAGAAGTGATGCCTGACGCATACAAGACGTTGGAGGGTATTTACAATAAGCTGGAATCTCACTATAAGGATATGCAGGATATTGAATTTACCATCCAGAAGGGTAAGTTATGGATGCTTCAGACAAGAACAGGAAAAAGAACAGCAATGGCAGCAATAAGGATTGCTGTTGAAATGGTTGCGGAGGGGTTGATTGATAAAAAAGCAGCAATTAGTAGGGTTGAGCCTGCACAATTGGATCAGCTTCTTCATCCAATGTTTGATCCTAAAGCAGAGAAAAAGATCATTGCAAAGGGACTACCAGCTTCTCCAGGAGCTGCTACTGGAAAGGTTGTTTTTCATGCCGATGATGCAGAAGCTCTAGAGGGAGAAAAAACAGTACTTGTTCGTATTGAGACATCTCCCGAAGATATTGGAGGAATGAACGCAGCACAGGGTATACTTACTGCCAGGGGAGGCATGACCTCTCATGCGGCAGTAGTTGCTCGGGGTATGGGAAAGTGTTGTGTGGCAGGTTGTGGTGCAATTAGGATAAATTATCAAAGGCAGGAGTTTTCTGTAGGTAACGCTACTGTTAAAAAAGGAGATTGGATTTCTCTTGATGGTTCAACAGGAGAGGTTATGCTTGGTCAGGTTCCAACAATTCAACCCGAGCTTTCAGAAGACTTTGAGACATTAATGAAATGGGTTGACGAGATTAGAAAACTTGGGGTAAGAACTAATGCTGATACTCCTCAAGATGCTGAAGTAGCACGAAGATTCGGTGCAGAAGGCATTGGTTTATGCAGGACCGAGCACATGTTCTTTGAAGGAGACAGGATTAAGGCTGTCCGGGAGATGATACTCGCAGATGATGTAAGCGGTAGGGAAAAGGCGCTTGCAAAGCTTCTTTCAATGCAGAGGGATGATTTTATAGGTATATTTAAGGCAATGAATGGTCTGCCGGTTACAATAAGATTACTCGACCCGCCTCTCCATGAGTTTCTGCCTCATGAAGAAGCAAATCAAAAAGAGATGGCTGAAGAGATGGGTGTGTCTGTGGAAAAGGTAAGGAGCAAGATTGCTTCACTTCACGAATTCAATCCAATGCTTGGGCATAGAGGTTGCCGTCTTGGTGTAACATATCCGGAGATAACCCGGATGCAGGCAAGAGCCATTTTTGAAGCTGCATGTATTCTTACTAAAGATAAATATAAAGTTATTCCTGAAGTGATGATTCCTCTCATAGGAACAACAGGTGAATTTAACAATCAGAAGGAAATTGTGGACGCAGTTGCAAAAGAGGTTATGGCGAAATACGGCGTAAACGTAAAGTATTTAGTAGGGACAATGATAGAGATTCCAAGAGCATGTATTGTTGCTGATAAGATTGCGCAGAAAGCGGAATTTTTCTCCTTTGGGACGAATGACCTGACACAGATGGCATTCGGCTATAGCCGCGATGACGCCGGTGCATTTCTTAGCGAATATGTGGAAAAGGGAATTCTCAAAGATGATCCGTTTCAGGTACTGGATCAGGAAGGAGTTGGACAGCTTGTTAGAATGGGTATTGAAAGAGGAAGAAACTCGAGAGCTGATTTAAAGATCGGCATATGTGGTGAACATGGCGGAGAACCAGAATCTGTGAAATTCTGCCATCGTGTAGGTATGAATTATGTTAGCTGCTCTCCATACAGAGTACCTATAGCGCGTCTTGCCGCAGCACATGCAGTATTAGAAGAGGAGAAAAGTTAGTATGCTCTGTCAGATTTGTAATGAACAGGAAGCAACAGTTCATTATACAGAGATTATTAGTAATAAAGTAGCGGAACTGCATCTGTGTGAGGATTGTGCCAGGCAGAAAGAGATAATAGATCAATCCGGAAATTTTTCCATGGCAGATTTGGTTAAAGGGTTTGCAGGTTTTGTAGGGACAAAAGACGGAGAGGAAAATCTAAAGTGTGATAATTGCGGTCTTATATTTTCGGATTTTAGAAAGACAGGGCGTTTTGGCTGCAGCAGATGTTATAAAGCGTTTCAAACTGAACTGGAACCGCTAATAAAGAGGATTCATGGAAGCACAAAACATGTTGGCAGTGTCGTGCCGCCTAAGCATGCTAAAGAAGTTCAGGCTTTATCAAAGATCGAAAAGTTGAAGATAAAAATGGAGGGGGCTATCCAGCAAGAAGCGTTTGAGAGGGCAGCAGAGATTAGAGATCAGATAAGAAAGCTGGAAAAAGGAATTAAGGAATGATGCCTATTACCAAGTTGGTTGGACAGATTGCCAGTTGGCTGCAAAAAGAAGGTCCTCTATCAGACATAGTTGTAAGCAGCCGAGTAAGACTTGCAAGGAATTATGATCTGATACCTTTTCCTCACCGCGCTAATAAGGAGCAGCTCAGAGAAGTAATATCAAAGACAGAGAAAGCTATAAAGAATAGTAAGTATTTAAAGAACACCTTAATTATAGATATGTCGGATTTAACAGATATAGATATCCAGTTTCTGGTGGAAAAGCACCTCATAAGTCAGGAGTTCGGAAAGCCAAAATCAGAGCAGATATTAGTAGTAAGTGATAGAGAGATAATTAGTATAATGGTTAATGAGGAAGATCATTTGAGGCTTCAATGCATACAGCCCGGTTTGCAACTGTTAGATAGCTGGAGATTGATTAATCAGGCAACATTAGAGCTTGAATCACAAGTGGAATTTGCCTTTTCTAAGACATGGGGATATCTAACATCGTGTCCTACTAATGTTGGGACGGGCATGCGAGCCTCGGTTTTGATTCATCTGCCTGCATTAGTAATTACCAAGCAAATAGGAAAGGTCCTGCAAGCGGTTGCTAAGCTGGGTATTGCAATTAGAGGGCTTTATGGAGAAGGGACTGAAGCATATGGAAATTTCTTTCAAATATCTAATCAGGTTACTCTGGGATATAGCGAGGAGGACATAATAAATAATATTGAATCTGTCGTAAAACAAGTTGTTGGTTATGAGGAGAATGCCAGGACACTAATGATAAAAGAAGATAAAAAAGTGATAGAAGATAAGATTTGGCGTGCGTATGGAACACTTTCAAATGTTAGAATCATTGATTTTCAGGAGACTTTAGACATGTTGTCTCTCCTGAGGTTAGGAATTGGATTGAAGATGATAGGCAAAATAGATAGAATATTAGTCAATAGAATGTTTATTATTACACAACCAGCGTATCTTCAGAAATTAGAAGGAAGAAAACTAGAGCCTTATGAGCGTGATATAGCAAGAGCAAACCTTATCAGGGAAAATTTAGAAAGAAGGGAAAAATAAAGATGTTTAATAGATTTACTGAAAGAGCAAAACGTGTGGTTATGATGGCAAAGGAAGAAGCTACTCGCATGAATCATCCACAGGTTGGAACAGAGCATATTTTACTTGGTCTTCTTAGAGTGGGTAGTGGAGTAGCTCTAGCAGTAATTGAAAAATTGGGTATAGATTCAAAAAAGATAAGAGTAGAAATAGAGAAAAAAGCACAAACAGGTTCTCCTATATTAATACTTGGAGAGATGCCTTTAAGTCCACAAGCTAAAAGAGTTCTAGAGTTTGCGATGGAAGAAGCATCCGCACTTGAACATAATTATGTTGGGACAGAACATATATTTCTGGGATTAATTCGTGAAAAAGAGGGAATTGCGGCTCAGGTTCTTGAACAAATGGGACTTAATTTAGAAAAGGTGAGAGCTGAAATAATGGGCCTTCTCGGCGGCGAGCCTTTAGGCACAACAGCCGCTCATGCAGGATCAGGGGGGGCTGAAGCAAAGACTAAGACACCAGCGCTTGATGCATTTGGCACTAATCTCACAAAACTTGCAATTGACGGAAAGCTTGATCCTGTTATAGGGAGAAAGGATGAAATAGAGAGAGTAATTCATGTATTAAGCAGGAGGAAAAAGAATAATCCTGTTCTTTTAGGAGATGCGGGAGTTGGTAAAACAGCCATTGTAGAAGGATTGGGCCAGCAAATAGTTGCTGGGAATGTTCCTGATTCCATTAAAGGGAGAAGGCTTATAACCCTTGATTTAGCTTCCATGGTTGCCGGGACAAAGTATCGCGGGCAATTTGAAGAAAGAATTAAAGCTGTTATGTCAGAGATAAAAAAATCAGATGATGTGATATTGTTTATTGATGAAATACATAATTTAGTAGGTGCAGGTGCTGCAGAAGGCGCAATAGATGCTTCCAGTATACTGAAGCCTGCGTTAGCCAGAGGCGATATTCAGTGTATTGGAGCAACAACTGTAGATGAATACAGAAAATACATTGAAAAGGATGCTGCTCTAGAAAGGCGTTTTCAAACGATTATGGTTGAAGCTCCGTCTGTAAAGGAAACGATAGAGATATTAAAGGGACTAAGAGATAAATATGAAGCGTATCATAGAGTAAGGATACTAGATGAAGCACTTGAGGCTGCAGCAAAACTGTCTGATCGTTATATAACTGATAGATTTTTGCCAGATAAGGCAATAGATGTCATAGATGAAGCTGGTGCAAAGGTTCGGCTATCAGTCACCACTGCGCCTTTGGATGTAAAAAAACTTGAAAAGCAGCTAGATGAAGTTAGAAAAGAAAAGGAATCAGCTGTCAAAACGCAGGATTTTGAAAAAGCAGCGCAATTAAGGGATCAAGAGAAAAAGCTGAAGGCTGAGCTCTCTAACCAGCAGAAAGACTGGAACCAGTCAAATAAAAAGGCGTCTGCTGTAGTAACTACTGAGGTGATTGCAGAGATTGTGTCCAAGTGGACAGGAGTACCGGTTCAGAGACTTCAGGAAGCAGAGGCTAAAAAGCTTCTCAAGATGGAAGAGGCTCTGCATAAGCGTATTATCGGACAGGATGAACCAATAGAATCAATCAGCAGAGCAATAAGACGTTCACGATCAGGACTAAAAGATCCAAAAAGACCTGTTGGCTCATTTATTTTTCTGGGACCTACAGGAGTAGGAAAAACTGAGCTTGCAAAGACACTGGCGGAGTTTTTATTTGGTGATAGAGATGCTCTTATACGTCTTGATATGTCAGAGTACATGGAGAAATTTGCTGTATCAAGACTTATTGGGGCCCCTCCAGGATATGTGGGCTATGAAGAAGGCGGACAGCTTACTGAAAAGGTAAGAAGGAGGCCATACTCTGTGGTTCTTCTTGATGAGATAGAAAAGGCGCATCCTGATGTTTTTAATATACTCTTGCAGGTATTTGATGATGGCAGGTTGACAGACAGTTTGAACCATACTGTGGATTTTAGAAATACAGTATTAATTATGACATCAAACATTGGCACGCGCGATATAAAGCGCGGATCTTTAGGATTTCGCTCTTCAGATGAGAAACTGACGTATGAGAAAACTAAGTCCAAGCTTATGAGTGAAGTTAAACAGGTGTTCAGACCGGAGTTTCTTAATAGGTTAGACGAAGTAATAGTGTTTCATGAACTCACTAAAGATGAATTAAAAAAGATAGTGGATTTGATGTTAAGCGATGTATATTCACGCCTCGAATCAGATAGAATAAAATTACATATTGCTTCTCAGGTGAAAGATTTTCTTATTGAAAAAGGCTATGATCCTGTTTATGGAGCAAGGCCTCTCCAAAGAGCTATACAGCGTTATATTGAAGACCCTCTCTCTGAAGAAATGTTAAGAAATAAAATTTCCAAAGGCTCTATAATAGAGGTTGTTCAAAAGGGAGACAAATTAGATTTTAATATAAAAAAACGAGAAGCTGCTAAAAACACAAGGAACAAAGGATAATGGCAAAAAAACGTTACGCAAGTATTTTACTCTTTCTCTTTATTTTCTTTTTCACACTCTGCGTCTCTGAGGTAGGTGCTGAGCAGGCTTCTAAGGATGTAAAAAAAGTGACCAAAGTAAGTGTGAAAGGGAATAGCAGAATAAGCACTTCCACTATTCTGAGCAGAATAGAAACCAAGGAAGGAATGCCGTTTTTGCAGGGAGTAGTGAGCGCGGATATTGAAAGGCTGTATGAGCTTGGACATTTTCAGGATATAACTGTAGATGCTTCTGAGTTTCTTGGAGGGCTGAACATTACTTTTACTGTTCAGGAGAGACCTGCTATTGAGAAAATTGTGGTATTGGGCAATAAAAAATTAAAGCTAAAAAAGATAAAAAGCATTATGTCTATTGTCATTGGAGATACATATAATGAGAAGCGTCTAAAGGGGAATGAGGAATCCATATATGAACTGTACAAAAACGATGGATATTATGCAGCTGTTATTAGTCATACTGTCGAGGAGAAGGAGCCCGGCAAAGTTGTTGTCAATATCAACATAAAAGAGGGGAAGAAAGTAAGGATAAAAAAGATTGTTTTTGATGGAAATAGCCATTTCAGTAACTGGAAGCTAAAGAGACAAATAGTAACGAAAAAGTCCAGATTAAAATGGTTTCCAAAGGGATATTATGATCCTGATAAATTAAAAGAAGACATAAAGCGACTCAAACTTTATTACGATAAAGCCGGGTATATAAAAGCTGAGATAAAAGAAGCAGACATAACCTTTAATGAGGCAAAAACTAAGATGCATATAAGAATTCCTATTAGTGAAAATTATAGGTATTTCACAAACAAAATCATTATAGCTGGCAATAAGAGTTTCCCTCCTCAGGAGATTATCAATATATTGGATATGAAAAAAGGCGATGCTTTTAGTGAATACGGAGTTTCTAAGGATATTTATAATATACGAATGTTTTACGGAGAGAGAGGCTATATAGATGCTTATGTGAATCCAGAAACACAGATTAACGATAAGGATAGAACAGTTGATGCAGTGTATAATATATATGAAGGGAATATTAACTATGTTCGTCATATTATTATCAAAGGGAATCTGGAAACAAAGGACAAGGTTATTCGCAGAGAAGTAAGAATAAAGCCAGGAGAAAAGTTTGATACAAAAAAGGTTAAGCGAAGCAGGGAAAGGTTAATGAATCTAGGTTATTTCTCAATGGTAAATTTTTCTGATGAGAAAGCAGAAGAAACAAATTTAAGGGACTTGATTTGTGATGTAGAAGAAAAAAAGACAGGCAGTTTCTCCTTTGGCGGTGGATACAGCACAGTGGAGAATGCAATAGGATTTATAGAGCTTAGACAGAATAATTTCGATATCAAGAACTTTCCGAGTTTTTCAGGCGGGGGCCAGTATGCCAGTATCCGGGCTGATATAAGCGCAAGGCGGCAGAATTTTGTCCTGAGCTTTACAGAGCCGTGGTTTATGGATAAGCCTCTTTCCGCAGGGTTTGATCTATATAATAAAACCTATTATCAAGAAGAATGGGCAGAAACTAAAACCGGCGGGGATATAAGAGTTGGACGTTCCATTACAGAATATACGCGAGGCTCCCTTACATATAAATGCGAGAATGTAGATGTAGGCGACTTAACAGATGATGCTCCTGATGTAGTAGCGGATGATGAAGGATCAGCAACTATCAGCAGTATAACAGCTAGGATAAAAAATGATCATAGAGATAACATTTTTGATCCGACTAAAGGTTATCTAAATGTAGTGTCTGTAGAGTGTGCTGGCGGTCCTTTTCTTGGAGATAAGGATTTTTATAAAGTAACTGGCAGCACAAGCTGGTATTTCCCGGCAACAAATAAATCTGTGTTTAATGTTCGTTTCAGAGCGGGACTGGTTGATGATTATGGAAGCACAGAACAGGTTCCAGTTTATGAACGATTTTATATAGGAGGACCAAGCACAGTTCGAGGATATGATTACAGCAGTATAGGGCCTAAAGACGAAGATGTTAATGTTGGTGGAAATTCGATGTTAGTTGGTAATCTGGAGTACTCATATCTTTTGGTAGATACAACAGATACCCCGACCAAAAGCCCTATGAAGATCAGAGGTTTGGTGTTCTATGATGCTGGAAATGCATGGAAAAACGCAGGCGGTTTCTCAAGTTCTGTGAAAACAAGCATAGGGACAGGGATAAGAATACTTATACCTATACCTGTTACATTATTTTATGGATATGGGATAGACAGGCATAAAGGTAGATTTGACATTTCCATATCGTATAGTTTCTAGGAGAAGTGTAAATGAAACACGTTAAATATTTGCTAGTTTTTATATTTTCTTTCTTCTTCCTATCTTCAACCTGTTATGCAGCAGATGAGCTAAAGATAGGTTATGTAAATTTCTCTGTGCTGTTTGAGGGTTATTATAAGACCAAGAAAGCAGAGGCGGAATTGAAGGAGGAAGCGGATAAGAAAGAAGAAAAGATAAAAGAAATTCGAGAGGAGATTAATAATATTCAGAAGAAGCTGGGATCAGGCGTGTTAAAGCAAGAGGAAAAAGATAAACAGAAAGGAGTTCTCGAACAAAAGGCTCTTCAATTGAATAGAGTTATTAGAGAAAGCAAAAGAGAATTGGAGGTTAAGAGAGAAAAAGCCATTAGGGGAATTATAAAGGACATAGAGGCTGTGATCAGAGAATATTCAGAAAAAAGTGGATATACTCTGGTAATGGGGAATCGCGATCTACTATATGTAGATAAAAAATTGGACATTACTAAACATATAGAAGATTTATTGAAGAAAAAAGAAATAAAGGAAAGCAGAAAATAACAAAAGGGAAAATTATGCAATTACAGACAACAATAAGCAATAAAGTGAGTTGTGCAGGTATTGGCTTGCATACAGGAAACAAAACAACCATTTGTTTTAAACCTGCAGATGAAAACACAGGTATAAAATTCATAAGAAAGGATTTACCAGAGAGTCCAGTAGTTAAAGCAGACATTAGTGGAGTTGTTGATACAGCCAGAGGGACTTCTCTGGGTAAAAGCGATATAAAAGTGCATACTGTAGAGCACGTACTGGCGGCAGCAGCAGGTTTAGGGATTGATAATATGTTGGTTGAACTCAGCAGCAATGAGCCTCCTGTACTTGACGGAAGCGCTTTGCCATTTGTGGAGGCGCTGGAAGGGGCAAAGCTTGTGCAGCAAAAAGCGGCTAAGAAGTTTTTTGAAGTAAAAGAGCCTGTTTGGGTTTCAGAAAATGGTTCTTCTTTGGTTGCTTTGCCGTCAAAAGATTTTCGAATTTCATTTACTATTGACTATAACCATCCTGTACTTAATTCTCAATTCGCCTCAGTTATAATTACCCCGAAATCTTTTAAGGAAGAAATAGCCTCTGCAAGAACATTCTGTTTTCTGGAAGAGGTGGAGATGTTGCAAAAGGAAGGGCTCATAAAAGGTGGTAGTTTAGAGAATGCCGTTGTTATAGGAGACGAAGCTCTTCTTAACGATAAATTGAGATTTGAAAACGAGTTTGTTATGCATAAGATACTTGATTTAATAGGCGATCTGTATTTACTGGGACAACCACTAAAAGCACATGTTATTGCAATAAAAAGCGGTCATTCTCTAAATATAGAGCTGGTTAAAAGACTTAAGAAAATGAGAGGGCTGGTGGATGACGATGATACGGAGACTAAAACTAGTTTAAACATAGATGAGATAAAAAAGATACTTCCGCATAGATATCCATTTTTACTTATTGACAGGATAACAAAGATTGAAGGAGATGAAAAGATAGTAGGGATTAAGAATGTTACTGCAAACGAAAGTTTTTTTCAGGGACACTTTCCAGACTATCCAATAATGCCCGGCGTACTAATTGTTGAGGCAATGGCGCAGGTAGGCGGGATTCTGTTATTGAGAAAAAAAGAGAATAGAGGAAAGACGCCATTTTTTGCTAAAATGGATAATGTCAAATTAAGACGGCCTGTCAGACCAGGAGATCAACTTGTTATAGAAGTTGAGGTAATTAAGGCAAAAAGCAGAGTTGGAAGGATAATGGCAAAGGCTTCTGTTAATAGGGAAATAGTATGCGAAGCGGAATTAACGTCAATTATACAATAAGTGATATTAGAAAATGACAATCCATAATACAGCAGTCATTTCTCCAAACGCTAAGATTTCTAAAGGTGTAAAAATCGGACCATGGAGCGTTATAGGAGATAATGTCAAAATAGGAAAAAACACAGAAATTGGGTCTAATGTTGTAATAGACGGCTGGACAAGCATAGGAGAAAACAATAAGATATCTCCTGGGGCGGTTATTGGAACAGCTCCACAGGATGTAAAATACGAGGATGCCCGTACGTACGTTAAAATAGGTAACGGGAACATTATAAGAGAATATGTTACAATTAATAGAGCAACAGAGCCAGAGACAGAAACACTGGTAGGGAATAACAATTTTCTTATGGCATATACACATATCGCACATAATTGTAAAGTGGGTAATAATGTTATAATAGTTAATTATACAGCATTATCAGGACATACTGTGTTAGAGGATAGATGTGTGCTGTCCGGTATGGTAGGGATTCATCAGGGAGCAAGGGTTGGTAGGCTGGCCATTGTAGGGGGATTGTCCAAGGTAGTTAAGGATATTCCTCCGTTTGCAAGGGCAGATGGCCATCCTATAAGGATATATGGACTGAATACTATAGGATTAACCAGAAACAACATCCCTGCTCCAGTTATAGAAAAACTTAAAAAGGCTTATAAAATTTTATTTAGATCCGGCATGAATACCAGTCAGGCTATCGGTAAAATTGAGGAAGAGATTCCTTTAATAGACGAGATACAATATCTTATAAATTTTATTAGAACATCTGACAGAGGTATATGTAAATGAAAGACGTAATAACTAGTTCCAGGATTGGCTTGATCTCTGGAAAAGGAAAGTTCCCCATTATTTTAGCGCAAGAAGCTAAGAGAAGGGGCATGAAAGTAGTTGCTGTTGCATTAAAAGAGGGGACTAATGCTGAGTTGGAAAACTATGTAGATAAAATATATTGGCTCAGTATTGGAGAGATGGAAAAAGGTTTAGATATTCTAGTCAAAGAAGAGTTAAAGGAAGTTTTTATGGTAGGCAAGATAGAGAAGAGCCTACTGTTTAAAAATATTCCAAGAGATAGTGTGATATCTAATCTTATTAAATTTACAACTGATAGATTAGACAATACACTACTAAAGGCAATAGCAAATAAACTGGCTGAATTAGATATAAAGTTGCTGGATTCCACTATACTTATTAGGCCTCTCCTACCTCAAAGAGGCATACTTACAGAAAGAAAGCCTACACAAGCAGAAATGGATGATATTAATTTTGGGCAGAAAATAGCCAAATCGATCGCAGCGCTCTATATAGGACAAACAGTTATTGTAAAGGATAAGGCTATCCTAGCAGTAGAGGCAATAGAGGGCACGGACCAAACAATTAAACGAGCTGGCATGTATTGCAAAAAGGGCATAGTTATGGTTAAAGTCAGCTGGCCTGACCAGGATATGCGTCTTGATGTTCCTACGATTGGTACTGATACAATCAAACTTTTAAAAGAAGCCAATGCGTCTGCAATAGCTATAGAAGCGCAGAAAACTATCATTCTGGATATAGAAGAATCTGTTAATATAGCCAACCGCGCTGGAATCTGCATGGTCGCGTTCTAATGCGTTAAAGCATAAGCAATAATATTTGTAGCAAGTTTTATACTGTCCGGATATTTTATCCCAAGCCTGATAGGATAGGACACAACGTTCTGCCATCCCCACGCCAAATCGTATTTACTATAAACTAACACAAGGTTCCCTCCTATACTGATTCCTTCAAGAGATGGCGAATCTGATGCATTAATCAGGCGAACATGATCCGTGTATTTAACTGATTTAATGTCATGTATGGTGCTATAAATAGGATGAGTTGTGGAAATCTGTGTTAATTTTTTATCAGGGAATATATTTTTAATATAATGCCTGAAGGATGTGTCAAATGCTTTCATACCTGTTCTATTATCAACAAGGAGAAAACCTCCTCTGGTTAAATATTTTCTGAGATTACTACATTCCTGATCTGAAAGAACAAATTCTCCATGACCAGTCATATATAAAAAAGGATATGTAAATAAATTGGAATTTGTTAACGTTACTTCTTTCGGATGCAGAGATACTTCACACGATGTACTATTGGCAAGTTCTCTAAGCAGATTGGAGAGACGGGATAGAGAAGGATCCCAATATCCACTGTGTTTGATTTGAGCAATAAAAAATTCGGACGATTCTTTTTCTTTAGGAGATTTATAGAGGCGCTGAACACTTAGATATTCCCCAACAGGATAGAAGCTTAAGATATAAGCAATGATATTGTCCCCCATTTTTAGAGCGTCTGGAACAGAAGATCTTTTTCCATAATTATGAGTGTGGCCAGACCATCCACAGCTAAGATCATATATGGATAGAAATAATGCTGTGCGTGAGCCAATATCAATTCCATAGAAAACGGGTTCTGAATAAGAATATTTTTCATCAATCTTCATATGCACGCTCTTTATAGTATGAAGCGTCCTGTAAACAGGGTGATCAAGCGGTAATTTATATAGAGGACTATCAGGAAACATTTCTCCAATCAACTTAATAAAGGATTGCCTAATTTCATTCCTTCCGCAGCAGCAGTCGTAAATTAATGTGCCTCCGCTTTCCAGATACCTCCGAAGAGATACAACTTCTTTTTTATCAAACGAAAATGAGAGATGTCCGGTAATATAGAGAATTGGACAATCCTTTGGACTGATTACAGGGTTTTTTTGAACATAGGAGGAGAGAGAGAACCGTGAAGTTTTATACTGAATGTTAAGTGTTTTTTTTATATGTTCTAACAGCCCATAATCATCGCTCCAGTCGCTGAGCCATTGCTTATTTACGCCATACTCAATTTTTACAAGAAGCACAGGCGGAGAAGGTGGGCGTTTTTTTTCTGTTCTACGTAAAGGAGCAACAGGTAAAGGTAGGGGAGGAAAGGATTCTCCTCCTGCGCGTCTATGAGCCTTTGCTTTAGGAGGAGGTCCACATACATCAAGAACTTTTTCTTCCTGCGCTAATGAATAAGAAAAACAAAATACTAAGAGAATATTAAAAATTATGAATTGAGATTTCTTTATCATATTAAACCTCTTTTATGTATTATACACAAAATCTTAGCAAATAAAACTTCCTATTGTCTTATGCTTTTGATACAATCACTGTTATTGACAGCATAAGGAAATGTATGATTTTGTTGCAGGTTTTTGTTCTGCTTCTTGCAGTGGTAATACATGAGTTTGCTCATGGCTGGATGGCTTATAAATGCGGAGATTCCACTGCTCGAGACATGGGAAGACTTACGCTTAATCCTATTCCTCATATTGATCTTAATATGACTATAATAATGCCTATTTTAATATATATGATGTCAGGAGGAAGAGCTATATTTGGAGGGGCAAAACCAGTTCCTATTAATCCTAATAATTTTAGGAATCCTAAAAGAGATATGATTCTCGTTTCTCTTGCCGGATGCGCTTCAAATTTTGTAGCAGCAATTTTATTTGCACTTCTTATAAGATTAGGGATTGCGGGAATACTGCCTGCTTTCACACTGCTGTGTGTGTATGGTGTGCTAATAAACATTCTTTTAGGGGTTTTTAATCTTATTCCAATACCTCCATTAGATGGTTCAAAGATATTAATGTCAATCCTGCCATATAAGCAAATGATGGCTTACTTGAAATTTGAGCGATTTGGATTTATTTTGATAATATTCTTTTTATTCTTGGGGGGGTTTGGTTTTTTCTTCAAATATATTATTTTACCGTTAGTTTCTTTTATGACTGATGGTCTGATTTATAGGATATTATAGATATGTCTAACAAGACTAGAAAGAGAATTTTAACAGGGGATAGACCAACGGGACGGCTGCATATTGGACACTTATTAGGTGCCCTGCAAGATCGTGTAGCGCTTCAGGATGAATATGATACATTTGTAATAATTGCTGACGTACAGGCGTTAACTGACAATTTTAAAGATCCCCAAAAAGTGCGAAGCAATATTTTTGAAGTTGCAATTGATAACCTTGCTGTTGGTATGGATCCAAATAAGTCAACCATTTTCGTTCAATCTCTAATTCCTGAAATAGCAGAACTAACTGTTTTTTATTCTAATCTGGTTACAATCGCTAGGTTGGAGAGAAATCCTACTG
This sequence comes from bacterium, assembly GCA_030652805.1. NCBI lineage: Bacteria > bacterium. Next base: position 15,230 of record JAUSPT010000083.1, read on the forward strand.
TTAAAGAGGAGATTAAACAGAAAAAGAATTTATTTGGAGACAATGTAACATTTGGGTTCTTAGGATATCCAATTAGTCAGGCGGCAGACATTACTGCGTTTCAGGCTGATTTGGTACCGGTAGGCGACGACCAATTGCCTCAAATTGAGTTGACGAGAGAAATTGTTAGAAAATTCAACCAAATTTATGGGCAAACACTAAAGGAGCCGGAACCTAGAATAGGGCGGTTTCCCAGGGTTAAAGGATTAGATGGGAATAAAATGAGCAAGAGCTTGAATAATGCTATATATCTAGCTGATTCTCCGGAAATAATTGAAAGGAAAATTCTCTCAGCAATAACTGATACACAGAAAATTCGTCTTAAGGATAAAGGGCATCCGGATATCTGTACAGTATATCATTATCATGAAATGTTTAGTGCTGAAAAATTAGAGATAATTAGAAAAGAATGTAAAAAGGGAGATAGAGGTTGTGTCCAATGCAAAAAACAATTAGCTCAAGATATAATTAAGAGGTTGTCTCCCATCCGAGAAAAAAGATTATACTATCAAGAGAGAAGAAAACTAGTTGGAGAAATTTTGTATGAGGGAACTAAAAAAGCGAGGCAAGTTGCGCAAGCTACTATGTCAGAGGTTAGGAAAGCAATGAAACTATACAGTGGAGTATTTTAGATGGATATTAATAAATTGAGAAAAATAATAGATGAAGTGGATGAGGGGATTTTAAACCTGTTGAATCAAAGAGCAAAAACAGCAGTAGCTATTGGTAAGGAAAAGCAGAAAAAGCGATTAAAAACACACGATAAGCTTCGTGAAGAGAAGATTCTCGAAAAACTTGTTTTGAGAAATGAAGGCCCCTTATCAAAAAAAATGATTATTGCTGTATATCGTGAAATACTATCTGTATGTCGCAGTTTGCAGTCCTCTATTAAAGTAGCGTATTTGGGGCCAAAAGCTTCTAATGCCTATCTTGCTGCAAGGAAGAGATTTGGAGCATCTGTTGATTTTGTCCCTGTTAGTACTATTTTTGATGTTTTTGGAGAAGTTGAAAAAGACAAGGCGCATTTTGGTCTTGTTCCTGTTGAAAACTCCACAGAGGGAATGGTTTCCTATACATTAGACATGTTTTTCAGCTCTGAACTTAAGATATCTGGAGAAGTGAGTTTGCCTATTACTCATAATTTATTAGCAAAAGGTTCCAAAAAGGAAATTAAACGTGTGTATTCTCATCCACAGGCTCTAGCGCAGTGTAGAACATGGGTAAAGAATAATCTATCCTCTGTTCAATTCATAGAAATATCCAGCACTGCAGAGGCCGCAAAGCTGGCATCTCAGTCAAAACAGAATGGAGCAATAGCTAATGAACTTGCTGCTGAAGTGTACGATTTAAACATACTGGAGCAGCATATTGAAGATTTAGAAACTAATTTAACGCGTTTTCTGGTTATTAGTAAGGATCTTAGTGAAAAATGCAAGCATATGAAGACCTCTATCATGTTCTTTGTAAAAGATGAACCAGGATCACTTTATAATATACTCGAAATTTTCAAAAGACGTAATATTAATTTAACAAAGATTGAATCACGACCGTCTAAACAGAAAGCATGGGAGTATATCTTCTTTATTGACTGCGAAGGGTACTGGAAGGATAAAGAGATAGAACTTGCACTAAAAGAATTAGAAAAAAAGTGTATTTCTTTGAAAGTGCTGGGTTCATATCCTGTTGACACTACTGTGTAAATCTGCTAAAAGCGAATACTTCTATAAGGGGAAACACACATGTATGAAGTAAGAACATACCAACAATTAGTAAAAGAGGATGACTTAGTAATAACTAAAGTAATTGCTAAGGAAACAGAACTCTTTATTAAAGCATGTGTGGATTTAGAGGAAGAAGCTTTAAATTCTCTATTAAAGTATCGCAGATACATAGAGGATTATATAAATCAGAATCCTTTATTTGAGACAACATTGTCCTCATATTCTCCGAATGATGATGCTCCTGAGATAGTAAAAGAAATGGCTATACAGGCAAGCAAGGTTAATGTTGGACCTATGGCGTCAGTTGCCGGCGCAATTGCAGAATATGTTGGAAAGGATCTTATTGAATTCAGTGACGAACTTATCATAGAAAATGGCGGCGATATATATATGAATAGCAAAAAAACGAGAAATATTTGTATTTTTGCTGGAGAGTCCATTTTCAGTGAAGATATAAAAATTAAAATAGAATCTCAACACATGCCGATAGGTGTCTGCACATCAAGTGGCTCAGTAGGACATTCTATAAGTTTTGGAACCGCAGATGCAGTTACTGTTTTATCTAAGTCAGCTGTCTTCGCAGATGCAGCAGCTACATCTATAGCAAATATGGTAGAAACAGAGGAAGATGTGGAAAGCATCTTGAATTTTTCAAAAAAAATCCACAATCTTAACGGAGTAATTATCATAAAAAATGATACTCTAGGCGCATGGGGAGATTTTTGTATTGAAAGGAGGGGAGGAATAAAGTGCCAAAAGTCAGGGTGCGAAAAGATGAACCAATTGATAAAGCACTGAGGCGGCTAAAAAGAAAGATGGACAAGGAGGGTATAATAAGACAGATAAGACAGCTTGAACATTTCGAAAAACCGTCTCAAAAGAAGCGAAGAAAAATGCTCAAGGCCAAGAAAGACGCTTACAATAAAAACAAGAACAAGGATCAGTAATGGGGCTGTTTTTTCTTATTATTACCATAGCATTGATTTTCTTGATATGGGAGATTGCGTCAGTTGCTCTTTCAATGACAGGACTGGCGAATGACAAGGCTCGCTTTCAGGCTCTTTCTGCCTTAACAGGAACTGGTTTTACAACAAGAGATTCAGAGCTTATAGTTAGTCATCGTCAGAGACGGGCGATTGTAATGGGCTTAATGATTCTTGGGAATATTGGCATTATACTGGTTCTTTCAAATATTATTGTTTCCAAGACTACGGTGTATTTATTTGTAAAACTGGGTATTCTTTCTGCATTGTTATTCTTTTTATATAAGATTGCCTCTCATAAAGGATTAATGCGTAAGTTAAAGGGGAAGATAGAAGAGAGATTACTTAAGAGTTCTGTGTTTGAGAAAAGAGCAATAGAAGAAATCCTTAATTTAGCTCAAGGATATGGCGTTGTGGAACTGAATCTGAAAGAAAATTTTCCTTATGTTGGGCATACACTTGCAGAGTCACCCTTAAGAGAAAAGGATATATTAGTCTTAGCAATAAAGAGAGACCATGCAACTATTCCTGCGCCAAAAGGCCAGAGAAAAATGCAGATAGATGATACATTGATTTGTTATGGTAAATTGGCTAGTATGAAAGGATTAATTAGCCAGCAAAAGTCAAAAAGAGAGGCGAAAGTTGGATAAACTGGATTTGATAAAAGATTTGTCAATTACTAATAATACAAAGATGGTTATGTTAGTTCTTGATGGACTTGGAGGGATGGCTTTAGAGGCAGGAGGGAAGACAGAGTTGGAAACAGCAAATACTCCTAATCTTGATTTACTTGCTGAATCAGCTGCTTTGGGAATGACTGATCCTATAATGACTGGGATAACCCCTGGAAGCGGGCCTGCGCATCTTGGGCTTTTTGGATATGATCCGATCAAATATTCAATAGGCAGAGGAGCTCTTGCAGGTGCAGGGATAGGATTTAATATGCAGGAAAATGACTTGGCAGCTAGAATTAACTTTGCCACATATGATAATAATGGATTGATAACAGATCGCAGAGCTGGCCGTATTACAACAGATGAAAGCTCCAAGTTATGTGAACTGCTGGATAAAATAGAAATCAGCAATGTTAAGGTATTTGTAAAGCCGGTAAAAGAACATCGTGCAGTAGTAATATTCAGAGGACCTGGTTTATCAGATAAACTTTCAGATTCTGATCCTCAGAAAACAGGTGTGCAGTCTAAAGAGGTAGTTGCGTTAGATGAGAGTACCAAAACTACTGCTATTTTGGTGAACAAATTTATTCATAAAACGCAAAATATTTTGGCTGATAAACATCCGGCAAATACAATATTATTAAGAGGTTTTGCAAGGAAACCCGAATTGCCGCAGATGAAGGATGTATATAAGTTAAATGCCGCTGCCATTGCAGGTTATCCTATGTATAAAGGGCTGGCTCAGTTTGTTGGTATGGAGATACTTCAGACAGGAGGCAATATCCGTGAGGAATTTGAGACTTTAAGAACTAATTTTAGCAGGTTTGATTTCTTCTTCATTCATATAAAGGCAACTGATAGTTTCGGAGAGGACGGTAATTTTGATAAAAAGGTTAAGGTTATTGAAGAGGTTGACAGAAATTTAGCGCTTATTACTGATCTTAAGCCTGATGTTCTGGTTATAACAGGCGATCATTCTACACCCGCTTTTCTAAAATCACACAGCTGGCACCCTGTTCCTTTTTTGCTGCATTCAAAATATTGCAGACCCGATGACGTGGGGCATTTTGGAGAAACAAGTTGTTTAAAAGGAGCATTAGGCAGATTTCCAGCGCTTGACATAATGCCTTTAATGATGGCTAACTCGTTAAGATTAACAAAATACGGAGCATAGAATTATATGAAGATTTTAATTACAGGAATTACCGGCTTTGTAGGCAGTCATCTCGCTGATTATACATTAGCAAAGAGGAACGTTGAAGTATATGGAACTATAAGATGGCGCAGTAAAACAGAGAACATTGAGCATATAAAGGACAAACTTCATTTAGTTCAGTGTAATCTTAATGATGCATCTTCTGTGAATGATTTGATTGTAGACATAAGGCCGGATAAAATATTTCACCTGGCTGCGCAAAGCTTTGTGCCCACTTCGTGGAACAGCCCTACAGAAACCCTGACATCAAATATTATTGGAGAATTAAACATATTTGAAGCTATTAGAAGAGCCAAAATTAATCCTTGGATGCAGATTGCAGGTTCATCGGAAGAATATGGGATGGTTTACTCGAATGAAACTCCCATAAAAGAAACAAATCCTTTGAGACCGCTGAGTCCTTATGGTGTGAGTAAAGTCGGTCAGGACCTTTTAGCATATCAGTATTACATGAGCTATAAACTGAATGTTGTAAGGACCAGGGCATTCAATCATACCGGACCAAGGCGTGGAGATGTTTTTGTTTGTTCGGAATTTGCAAAACGAATAGCAGAAATAGAAAAAGGGAAAAAAGAACCTGTGATCCTTGTTGGAAATCTTGATGCTCAACGTGACTTTACAGATGTCAGGGATATAGTAAAAGCCTACTGGTTGGGATTGGATAAGTGCAAGCCCGGTGAAGTTTATAATATCTGTACAGGCAAGGCATATAAAATTAGCGAGGTCATGGATATACTAATTAGTTTATCAAAGATAAAAATAGAGATAAAAAAGGATCCTGCAAAGATGAGGCCTTCAGATGTTCCATATCTTGGTGGTGACAGCACTAAGTTTAGAGAAGCAACTGGATGGAAGCCAGAGATTCCTTTTGAGAGAACATTAAAAGACCTATTGAATTACTGGCGAGAGAAGGTTTGATTATTTTATAGATTCTTCATGCTTCTTTTGCTTTTTTAAGACAAGCGACATATTGTAAAGAGCTTCTTTTAGATTGGGATTAATTTCTAATGACTTTTTAAAGTATTTTTCAGCATTGTGTAACCTGTTGTTATAATATTCTATAAGACCGAGATTGCAGTAGGCTTTTTCATGAGCAGGATTAATTTCAATGCATTTTTTATAGTAATTCTCTGCATTAGAATATTTCCCTTCTGAAAGGAATACACAACCAAGACTATAGTATCCTAATGCATTGTATGGATTATCTATAATAGTTTTTGACCATAATGTTTTGTCATCTTTCCAATCATAATTTCGTTCAAAGGTTCTCATGCCATAAATTATACACAGCAAAGAACATATAAATAAAACAAGATATTTCGTTCTGCTTTTTAATAAAAAAGGTTTTATTGCAGAAACTAGAATCAGACAGAATCCAAAAGATGCCAGAAATAAGTATCTCTCTGCAACAACATTTACAAGGGGATTGACAACAGGTATAAGTGCTGCAAAAATCCAGATCACTCCCATAGTTAAAGGTTTGTTATTTTTATTGTGAAATGTTGCAATTAGAATAATCCCAGTTATGATGAATGTTGCTATATCAAGTATACTAAAATTGCTAGATAAAGGATGTTCTGTGGAGAGACTTAATGGAATAATTAAAAGCCGCAGATATTCCTTTAACATAAGGCTCATTATGTTAAAGGACATTGTTGAGGAGTAGTCAATCTTTGATATAAAACTAGTTCCCGGCGCATGCAGAATAAAAATCCTTGCCACTAAAAAGAGAGAGGATATTAATACATAAGACAGAGCCTTATATTTTAAATTATTTTTTTCATATAATTTGCTGTAAACAATAAAGACAAGTGGCATAATAATAACACTCTCTTTTGAAGAAAGAGCAAGCATGAAAAATAAACAAGAGAGGAGAATGTATCCTTTGTTTTTTGCTTTTATATAAAACAAAAATGACAATAAAACAAAAATAAATGCTAAGATGTCTCCTCTAAAACAAATTGCATTTACAACCTCTGTATTAATTGGATGCAATGAGAATAACAGTGCAGTCATAAGTGCAGATTTCCAGCATGAGAAAAGCAAGAAAGCTATTTTATAAGCGAGTATTACTGCCAGCATGTAGAGTATTAAATTTGTCAAATGGTAACCGGACGCATTGTTAGCCCAAATATAATAATCAATGAAATAGCTAGTTGTAGTAACAGGTCTAAAGCTTTCTCGTCCTGAATGCACCCATGCTTCTTGTCCTGAATAGGTAAAGTAATCTTTAGAAAAAACATGTTTTAAGTTATGAATATCTTTAATAAAAGTATTTTTGACTATTAGTTGAGTATCATCCCAAACAAACTCATTTTTAAAGGTATTCGAATATACCATGAATGTGAGCAGCATTAGACAAATAATATGAAAAGTTTTGGTTTGCAAAAAAGATTTAAAGGCAGTAATGTTCATATCTATCCCACAATGTCATTAATTTTATATCAGCAATAATGCGCTTTTACAATATGAATAAATACATATCAAAATAATTTTGATTCACTACTGTCCCAACGTTTAAATTTTGTTTTAATGTAACCAATGTAGTATCAATATGTTAGAAGCAAAAAAGGTTTTTATTGATTTGAAATTTACATCATACTGTGGCCATTCTTCTGTCAAAGAACAGAAAGGAGTGGT
>JAUSPT010000084.1 GCA_030652805.1 bacterium
AGGAGTTATCCACAATATGCACATAATTAACAAAAAGAAAAAGTTTGATCAAAAAGAAAAATTTACTACTACTAATCTTAACAAAATAGGACATTTCTAAATGTTTTAAAAGCGGACATTTCTAAATGTGGTTGACAAAACTCTTGACAAGATATTTTTAAAGGTATATATTGAAAATGGAAATCGTTTCCAATAAGGAGTAACATTTTATGCCGATGTCTCGTGGCTTTAGCCCAATGTGGTGGCATGGAAGATTTAGAGGGTACGGTTATAGGGTAACTGTACCAAGAGAAGCTATACTTGATATGCTCTCCAAATCTGATAAGCATTTGAGCGCAGAAGATATATACATGAAAGTCCACACTCGTTATCCTGCTATAGGATTGACAACAATTTACAGAACTTTGGAGCTTTTGATTAATATGGGCTTGATATTTAAATTTGATTTTGGAGATGGCAGGGCAAGATATGAATTGGCAGAAGGTCCTAGAGGAAGAAAACACCACCATCATTTAATATGTACAAATTGCAATAGAGTTATTGATTATACGGACTTCATAGATGATGAGATAGAACTTCTTGAGCGGACTGAAAAAGAGCTTTCAAAGAAATATAATTTTAAAATAACAAATCATCTTATTCAGTTTTATGGGTTATGTGAAAAATGTCAAAAGAAGAGGAGGTGATTAAAATGCCAGGTGGAGACGGAACAGGTCCAGGAGGAATGGGTCCAATGACAGGCAGAGCAGCAGGTTACTGCGCTGGTTACTCAGTGCCGGGTTATATGAATCCAATCGCAGGAAGAGGCCGCTTCGGTTATGACCTTGGTTTGGGTGGAGGTCGTGGTTTCGGCAGAGGTCGCGGCTTGGGACGAGGTTTTGGACTGCGTGGAGCTGCTTATGGTGGAGGCTATCCATATGCTCAGGAGATTACTCCTCAACAGGAAACAGATATGCTGAAAGAGCAGTCTAAAGCTATAGGAGAAGAACTGGAGGCCATTAATAAGCGAATCAGCGAGTTGAAATCAGCAGCCAAGGAGAGTAAATAGCTGATTGAGGAAGGTAAGTAGGGATAGATATATTATCGGTGTCTATCCCTGCTTATGTCAAATTAAGAAAGGATAGTGTGTTATGCCTACTTATGAATATGAGTATTTAATATGAAAACCTATTTAGATTGTATTCCCTGCTTTTTTAGACAAGCTCTTGATATGACAAGAATCACAGGTGTGGACGAAACTACACAAAAGAAAGTATTAAATGAGGTCTCTAAATTAATTCCCGATTTTCCATTGGATGCAAGTCCACCCAAAATGGGGAGGGAAATATATCGGATTGTAAAGGGAATAACAGGCAAAGATGACCCTTTTAAAAAGATTAAACAAAAAAGCAATAAACTAGTTTTAGATATTTACCTGAAGTTAAAGGAAAAGATTAGAAGTTCAGATGATAAGCTTTTAGCAGCGGTAGAGTTAGCCATTGCTGGTAATGTGATAGATTATGGAGTCAAGAACTCTCTGGATATTGACAAAGAGATAGAAAAGATTCTTGCCAAAGATTTTGCTGGATATAGAAAGGGTTCTAAATGCAACTTTGATTATCAGGAATTTAAGGATGTATTGAATAATGCTGGATCTGTTCTCTATCTGGGGGATAATGCTGGAGAGATTGTTTTTGACAAACTTCTAATTGAAGAATTAATCAAAATCTCATCAGATATAAAGATTGTCTACGCAGTAAGAGATAAGCCGGTTATTAATGATGTTTTGATAGAGGATGCTGTCAGCTGTGGTTTAGATAAAATAGTAGATGTCATATCAAGCGGCTGTGATGCTCCGGGTACTATTCTGGATCTTTGTTCAAAAGACTTTCTTGAGCTTTATAAGAATGCAGAACTAGTTATTAGCAAAGGTCAGGGAAATTTTGAGACATTAGCAGATGGGAACAGAGCGATATTTTTTCTATTTAAAGTGAAATGTCCAGTGATTGCAAGTCACACTGGTTTTAATCTGGGTGATATAGTTCTTAAAAAGGTATAATTATGAGAGAAAAAACAACTCAAGAAATACAGCAGGAAAAAAGATTAAAGGATAATATGAACAGGATAAAGCATAAGTTAATTGTCATCAGCGGAAAAGGAGGAGTTGGGAAAACCACAGTAGCAGTTAACCTTGCTTATGGCTTAGCAATGAGTGGGCACAAGGTTGGAATATTAGATGTGGATATTCATGGCCCGAATATCGCTAAGATGCTGGGTGTTGAGGGATCAAAATTAGCTGGCTCTCAATCAGGATGGATAGAGCCAATAGAAGTTTTACCCAATCTTAAGGCAGTGAGTATAGCATTTATGATTGACAGCCCTGATAAGCCTATTATTTGGCGGGGACCGCTTAAAATGATTACAATTAAACAATTTCTGAGCGATGTAAACTGGGGTAAACTTGATTATCTTATAATAGATTCTCCTCCAGGAACGGGAGACGAACCCTTAAGTGTTTGCCAGCTTATACCTGATATAGACGGAGCTATAATTGTTACTACACCGCAGGATGTGGCGATTTTAGATTCAAGGAAGAGTGTTTTATTTGCACAGACATTAAAAATGAAGGTTATTGGAATAATTGAGAATATGAGCGGATTTATTTGTCCACATTGCAAGGAAAGGACAGATCTGTTTAAATCAGGTGGAGGAGAGAAGTCTGCAAAAGAGTTAAAAGTACCATTTCTGGGAAGAATCCCTATAGAGCCGGAAATAGTAGCATCAGGAGATTCAGGCAATCCTTATATACATTTTCAAAAAAATACAGATACAGCTAAAATTATAAAAACAATATCTCGAAAGATAGAAGAATTTGTATCTGGAAAAGCAGCTGAGCGGGAGTAATTTTTGGAAGCGAAATTGTTAGAAAATCATAAAAGATATTTAGAAAGAATAAACTTTTATAAAGACTTCGGCTATGATGTTGAAGAGGAAAGAAAGTTTATCATAGAAAAAGCATGTCCTCTTTATGGTGGTATATTAGAGGTGGGAACGGGTAAGGGATATTTTGCTATTGAACTCGCCAAAGAGAGATATAATTTTACTAGTATAGATATTTCTGATGAGGAACAGGGATTCGCCAGACTCAATATAAAATATTTTGGCTTTGAAAAATATGTGGATTTCAGAATAGAGAATGCCGAAGGTCTAAGTTTTAAAGATTGCAGCTTTGATATAATATTTTCTATTAACACAATACATCACCTTATTCACCCGATTAAAGCCATAGATGAGCTAATAAGGATAGTTAGTTTTGAAGGGAAGATTGTCCTAAGTGATTTTAATGAGGCAGGTTTAGAAGTGGTAGATAAGATTCACGCCAGCGAAGGAAGAAAACATGAAGCAGGTCAAACGAATTTATCAGAGATAGCTATTTATTTGAAAAGCAAAGGATTTAATGTTCAAAAAGATAAAACTACGTTCCATAATATTGTTATAGCATATCAACAAACCATATAATTTTAATGGATAAGTAAAGCATAGCATGCAGGATTTAGTTAAAGATTTTTTAAAACAGAGGCGTTTTGCGGTAGTGGGCTCGTTTAGGAATGAGTCTAAATATGCCTATCAGATTCTAAAAACATTAAAAAAAAGAAAGTATAAGGTTTATCCAGTTAACCCTCATCTTAAGGAAGTTGATAACCTAATTTGTTATCCCAGCGTTAAAGATATTCCTATAGTTTGCGATGTTGCTAATATAATTACTCCGCCAAAGATAACTGAGAGAATCGTTCAAGAATGCAAAGAGAAAGGAATCACTAGAGTATGGCTTCAGCCGGGGGCTGAAAGCCATGAAGCTATAAAATTTTGCCAAGAGAATGACATTAAAGTTATTCATGGTCTTTGCGTTATGTTTGAAAAAATTTAGTTTCTCAGGAGTGAAGAAATGGCAGATTTTAAACAGATTGACGGAGCGCGAAAATTACTGGGATTGGAAGAATGTGCAACTTTGAAAGAGATAAAGAATGCGTATAGAAAACTTGCCTTTAAACACCATCCTGATAAATGCAAGGATGAAGAGAAAAAAAGGTGCGAGGAGATGTTTAAAAAGATAACTCATGCCAATGATATTATGATGAGCTATTGCGCTGGATATAAATATTCTTTTAAAGAAGAGGATGTAACAAAAGGGACAGCAGATAAAGAATTTTATGAGCACTTGAGGAGATTTTACGATGGATGGTTTGGGAATAAATAGTATCTTTGATAGATATTATAAGAAATACGATGCTTGGTATGATAAGCATGAATTTGTCTATTTGTCAGAGCTTGAAGCTATTAAGAAAGTTTTACCAAATAAAGGTAAAGGGTTAGAAATCGGCGTAGGCACAGGAAGATTCGCATCTTCATTAGGAATTAAATTTGGGATTGATTCTTCTAAAAAGATGCTTGCGATTGCCTCAAAAAGAGGAATAAATGTGAAATTGGGCAGGGGCGAGAAATTGCCTTATAAAGATTCGTTTTTTGACTACGTTGCCATTATAATCACATTATGTTTTGTCGACGATCCGCAGGAAGTTTTAGCGCAATCTTACAGAGTTTTAAAGGAAAACGGAAAGATTGCAATCGGCATAGTAGATAAAAACAGCTTTTTAGGTAAATTTTATCAGAGAAAGGAAAGTATATTTTACAAACAGGCGAATTTTTTCAGTGTCGGGGAAGTGACAGATTTGCTTAAAGAGGCAGGATTCAAAAGATTCTCTTATTATCAAACAATATTTGAACTTCCAGATAAGATAAATTCAATTGAGAACCCGCAAGATGGTTTTGGCAATGGCGGTTTTGTAGTAATATCAGGGAAAAAGATTACAGGAGAAAATTAAAAGGAGCATATTATGAATATAGCAATATCAAGTGGTAAGGGGGGAACAGGTAAAACTTTTGTCGCTACTAATATAGCAATTGCTTTTTCAAAAAAAGGAAAGAAGGTTTGTTATCTTGACTGTGATGTTGAAGAGCCGAATGGTCATCTTTTTCTCAAGCCTCGTATTGATAGAGAAGAAGATATCAGCTTACTGGCGCCTGTTGGGGTTGATAATGAGAAATGTATTAAATGCGGTAAGTGCCAGGATGCCTGTCGCTATAATGCAATAGCTGTAATAAAAGATAAGGTTCTATTCTTTCCTCAATTGTGTCATGTTTGCGGAGCCTGTAAGATTGTTTGTCCAGAGGATGCAATTATTGAAAAAGATAAGAAAATAGGGGTCCTGAAACATGGGAAAAGCGGCACAATAGATTTTCACTATGCGCTTCTTGAAACTGGTGAAGGAGGGATGTCTCCCAGATTGATTAAAAGAGTTAAAGAATGTGCTGGCAATGGAATAAATATACTTGATTCTTCTCCCGGGACTGCATGTCCTGTTGTGGAAACAGTAAAGGATGTTGATTTATGTGTGCTTGTTACAGATCCCACGCCTTTTGGGGTAAATGACCTGAAACTGGCTGTGGATATGTGCCGTAAGATAAATCGGGAACCGGTAGTCTTGGTTAACCGAGCTGAATATATGAACGATAATCTCAAAAAATACTGTAAGGAGCAGCAACTGGAACTTATAGGAGAGATTCCGGATGACAGGAGAATAGCAGAAGTCTATTCTGTAGGGGATATAGTTGTGGAGAAACTGCCTCAATATAAAAAGCTATTTGAGGATATTGCTGAGAGGATAGAGAAACTGGCGCAGAAAAAGAGAGTTGTTAAAAAAATACGTCTCTCTGTAGAAAAAGAGGAAGAAAAAACAGATGATAAAAAAACAGAAAAAGCCAAGCCTGCATCTTTTTCTGCCGCAAATAAACCAAAGGAATTAGTTATTATAAGCGGAAAGGGAGGAACAGGAAAGACTTCTTTGGCAGCTTCTTTTGTTGCTCTGGCTAAAAAGACAATAATATCCGACTGTGATGTAGATGCAGCTGACCTGCATCTGCTTTTAGCTCCGCAAATTAAAAAAAGAGGGAATTTTAGCGGTGGTGTGACTGCAGAAATAGATCCAGAAAAGTGTACTGGTTGTAATAGGTGTAAGGATGCATGTCGGTTTTTTGCTATAGAAAGCTACAACAGCGAGTCTGGAAAAGAGTTATGCCGTATTGATCCTGTTGCTTGTGAAGGATGCGGCGTATGTTATCTTGTGTGTAAAGATTCAGCTGTAAAGGTAGAAGATGCTATTAATGGAGAGTGGTTTGTTTCAGAAACAAGATTTGGACCAATGACTCATGCAAAACTCGGAGTAGCTGAAGAGAATTCAGGAAGGCTGGTTACATTGGTAAGGAATAAGGCGGCCGAATCTGCCGCTGAGGTGGAGGAAAATAAGCTAATAATAGACGGCGCTCCGGGAACTGGTTGTCCTGTAATAGCCTCTATAACTGGTTCAGATTATGCCTTAATTGTTACAGAGCCGACTGTATCAGGTATTCATGATATGAAGCGCATTCTTGATGTGACAAGACACTTTGGAGTTACCTCAGGAATTGTGGTAAATAAATATGACCTGAATATAGATATGACCGAGAAAATTAAAAATATAGCAAAAGACTATGATAGTGAATTCATTGGAACAATACCGTATGATAAAAGGGTGACTGAAGCCCAGATGAAGGCATTATCCATTATTGAGTATACAGAAGACGGAGCCGTTGTAAAAAGCATAAAACAGATTTGGAAAAAGATAAACTCTATTATTAACATAAATCAATAACAAGGAGGTAATCAAATGCCAAGAGGAGACGGAACAGGACCAGGAGGAATGGGCCCAGGAACAGGAAGAGGCAGGGGAGGTGGAGTCGGTGCAGGACAAGGCGGAGGACGCGGCAGAATGAGCGGCACACGTCCGGGAGCAGGTCCAAGCGGAAACTGTGTTTGTCCAAGCTGCGGGACAAAGGTCCCACATCAGGCAGGAGTCCCATGTTATAATGTCAACTGTCCCAAATGCGGGACAAAAATGGTCAGAGGATAGATTAAGAGTGACAAAAATTCTGCAAGTTAGACAAAAAATATTAAATAAAAAAGGGTATCAAAGTGGAAATCAAAGTAGATGATGCAAATTTTAAGCAGGAGGTATTAGAATCAGATATTCCTGTCCTTGTGGATTTTTGGGCAGAGTGGTGCGGCCCATGCCGTATGATTGCTCCTGCAGTTGAGGAGATAGCTGAAGAATACAATGGTAAGTTAAAAGTCTGTAAAGTAAATGTTGATGAAGCTCCAGGAACATCTTCAGAATACGGCATTATGAGCATACCTACTTTAGCTATCTTTAAAGACGGTGCTGTAGTAGACAAGGTTATAGGTGTAGTTCCCAAGACAGAACTTGTTTCTAAAATTACGCCTTATATTTGATTGCAGAAACCATAGAGAAGTGTGTGGTGATAGGTAGTTACAAAATTTAGAGTAGAAGATAAACAGAATTAAACTATAAGAGCCAAAGGAGAAAGACAATGGCAAAATTACCAGAAGCTGTCAGGAAAGCGATTGACAAACAGGATGTTTTCTCAGTTGCTACATGCAGTTCTGAAGGAGTTCCAAATGTTGTTTATGTTAGCTGGTTAAAAGTAATAGATGATGAAACTGTATTAATATCAGATAATTATTTCAGTAAAACACGCAGCAATATTTTGAGTAATCCAAAGATGGCTTTTGTTGTTAGCGATAAGGATAAAGGTTCATTTCAAGTAAAGGGAAGTGTTGAGCGATTGACGGATGGTCCAATGTTTGAAGAAATGCAGGAGTGGGTTCGTGATGATTTGCCAAGGGTTGCGGCTGTTGTTTTGCATGTGGCAGAAGTGTATAACGGAGCCAAACGGCTTATATAAAAAGGTTAATAAAAAAAGAAAGGTTAATGATGAAAACTTATGATGTGATTGTTATTGGCGGCAGCGCGGCAGGGATTCCTGCTGCTATTACGGCAAAGCGGCATTATCCGAATAAAAGCGTATTGCTTATACGTAAAGAGAATAAAGTATTAATACCGTGTGGCATTCCCTATATTTTTGGGACAGTCGGCACCCCTGACAAAAATCTCATACCTGATAAGGTACTTGAGCAGAATGGAATTAAGTTGCTCATCGACCCTGTTGTACATATAGACAATAAAAATTGTGTTGTTGAAACAAAAGCAGGTGAACAGGTGCGCTATAAAAAACTTGTTCTTGCTACTGGTTCTGAGCCAATGATTCCTCCAATACCCGGTATTGATAAGGGGAATATTTTTTCTATAAAAAAGGATGTTACATATCTAAATGATATGATTCATGCAATGGAGCATGCTTCCGATCTGGTAATAGTTGGATGCGGTTTTATTGGTGTAGAACTTGCAGAGGAGTGCAAAAAGAGAAAGGAAAACTTAAACATTACTATAGTTGAGATGATGCATCATTGCTTACAATTGGTATATGATAAGGACTTTTGTTTAAAAGCTGAGGAAACACTTATTGCTCAGGGCGTTAATCTTATGGTAGACGAGAAAGTAGAGTCTTTTACGGGCAATGATAAGGTAGAAGGGATTAAATTAAAAAGTGGAAAAGAAATTAAGTCAGATATGGTGATCCTTGGTATTGGCGCTGTTTCTAATATTGGACTGGCGCAGGAAATCGGATTGGAAATAGGACCTGCAAGAGGTATCATGGTAAACCGCTATATGCAGACAAGTGATCCAAATATTTTTGCGTGCGGTGACTGTACAGAAAAGGTTTCCTTCTTTGATGGAAAAGCTTCTACTCTCAAACTGGCGTCTATAGCTACAATGGAAGCGCGTATAGCAGGAGCCAATTTGTTTGCATCCAGCCGCTTGAATATGGGTGTTATAGGTGTATTCTCTACAACCTTAGGTGATTCTGCATTTGCAGCCGCCGGTCTGACTGAAGAACAGGCCCAAAAGCAGGGATATAATATTATTGTGGGAGAGAGCGAAGCAATAAACCGTCATCCTGGCGGTATGCCTGGCGCAGAGAATTTAAAGGTAAAATTAGTTTTTGAAGCAGGTACACAAATTATTTTAGGCGGGCAAATATGCGGAGCTAAGAGCGGCGGAGAACTTATCAATGCTATTAGCGCCTTTGTGCATCAACGAATGACTGCTAATGATATAGCCACGTTTCAAATGGGAACTCATCCAGCTCTTACTGCATCTCCAATTGCTTATCAGTTGGTAAATGCAGCGGAGATTGCAATTAAACAATTAAAAATGAAAAGGAGGTGATTAAGATGCGTGTAGCGATTTCAACAGATGGAGATTCTGTCTCAGCTCATTTTGGAAGGTGTCCATCTTACACGATTGTAGATATTGAAGATGGAAAGGTAATTAAGAAGGAGGTTGTTGACAATCCAGGGCATGTGCCTGGTGCTATACCTCAGTTTCTTCATGAAAAGGGAGTTGAGTGTATTATAGCCGGAGGAATGGGAGCAAGAGCTGTGGGCTTTTTTGATGAATTCGGTATTAAGCCAATTGTAGGTGTGCAGGGGAGAATAGATGAGATCATTGAAAAACTAATCAAAGGCGAGCTTAAGGGAGGGGCAAGCTTGTGCAAGCCTAGTGCTGGCAAAGGATATGGCATAGACAAGACTCTATGTGATCATCCAGATGAAAACAAATGAATGTAACCAACAAAGGAGATGAGATTATGAAAATTTGTATAACTTCACAAGGAGATAATTTAGATTCGCAGGTTGACCCAAGGTTTGGGAGATGTCAGTATTTTATTATTACAGATACAGAAACTTCAGAGTTTGAAGCAGTTCAGAATCCGAATTTATCCGGTATGGGCGGAGTCGGCATTCAGTCAGCTCAATTTATGGCAGAAAAACAGGTAAAGGCAGTTTTGACAGGGAATGTTGGCCCAAATGCTTTTCAAGGGTTACAAGCAGCAGGTGTAGAGATAATAACGGGTGTATCCGGCAATATTAAAGAAGCGATAGAAAAATACAATAAAGGTGAACTTAAAGCAACTCAGGGACCAAGTGTAAATTCAAAATTTGGCACGGGGAAATAATAAATGAGTAAAGATTTTAATCATCTCGTTGATAAATTACAGGAATGTGTGATTAAGGATGCAAGTAAGATTTATTCAGAGCAGGTAATTAAGCAGTTTACTCATCCACAGAATGTTGGGAGGATGAACGACCCGGACGGTGCCGCTACAATAAAAGGACCATGTGGAGATACAGTAGAGATTTACCTGATAATAAAGAATGATGAAATTACAGAATCTCTGTTTTTTACTGATGGATGTGGTGCAACAATAGCTTGTGGGTCAATTACAACACGGTTAGCAAAAGGGAAAACTATTAATGAGGTGTTAAAAATTTCTCCTGCAGATATTATAGAGGAACTGGGTGGGCTTCCTGGGGAGAACTTACATTGTGCAATTCTGACAGTGAATACCCTGCATAAGGCAGTCGCAGATTATTTACTGAAGAAGAGTAATAGCTGACTACGATTTTTCTTGAGTTTTAATATTAAATCAGTAAAACTATACTATATATGACTAAAGAAGAAATAACAGCCCTTATATCGTCTTTTGTTAATCTGATATTAACAGTTATAAAGTTTTGTCTGGCTATATATACAGGCAGTATAGCTTTGCTTGCTGAAGCATGGCACTCATTATCTGATATATTTTCGTCATTTATGGTTTTTGCTGCCATCAGGGCAGATAGAATAGGCAGTATATCAGAAGAAAGGGCAACTCAATCTCAGGAGATCTATCGCGACACAGGTTCTATTTTTAAAGATGAAGACTCACACCAAAAAGAAAAGCACTCATTAGCAGGTAAACGGTTCTTCACTGGACTAGAGGAAAAAGTTGCTGTTGGAATAGGTCTTTTTCTTATTTTTGCATCATACAAGATTTTTATGAAAGTAATTCATCCTGAGACTATTGCTATTCGAAATCCAGTTCCAGCAGCTTTGGTTATATTAATATTAGCTCTATTTTCATATCTTTTATTTAGATTTGAAGTATATGTTGGAGAAAAAAGCAAATCTCCGGGACTTGTAGCGGATGGTTATCACTCAAAAATAGATATGTTTGCTTCAATGCTGGTATCTGTGGCGCTTGTAAGCGAACACATCGGATTTCGTATAGATAAGATAGCAGCCGTCGTTATTTGCGCAGCTATACTTATACATGCTCTACATGTGCTTACAAGAGCTTTAAAAGCATATATTCATCCGCAAGGAAAAACCTATCTAAAGGGTGCTCAACCGCACGAAGACATATTAGTGGTATTTATTAAGGAGAAGCTCCCTTTATTGATAAATCGTTTATATGACGCATTATCTAGGAAATTGCATCTGACTGGCAATTATAATCAGAATAAAAAGATATTAAATAAGATCATAACAATTGTAGTTTTAATAATTGTTGCCGGTATATATTTTTCTTCAGGGATATATATGCTGAAGCCCTATGAAAAAGCAATTGTGGAGCGCTTTGGTAAACCCCTGAATATTACGAAACCTGTTTTGCCTGGTCTTCATTATGCGCTTCCTTTACCTATTGACAGGATTAACAGAGTGGATACTGAGAGAATAAGGCGAATAAGTATTGGCTATAAAGCTAGTAAAGACTATCAGTTAATATTATGGACAAATGTTCATTATAAAGAAGAACTGCCTTTTTTAACAGGAGAGAACAGTTTTCTAGGTCTAACTATGAATGTGCATTACAAAGTTAAAGATATATATGCCTTTTTATACAAAAATTCATCCCCAGAGGATTTAATGATGCAGCTTGCCAATACCGTATTGACGAACACTCTATCAAAAAGAGCCTTCTTTCCAACAATCACTGTTGACAGGGAAAGACTTGAAGAGGAAATTCTCGAAACTCTCCAGACGAAACTTGACGAATTTAAAACAGGAATATGGATAGAAGGCATACACTTTAGAGACATGCATCCTCCTACAGATATTGCTCCTGCTTTTGAGGATGTTGTAAGCGCTCAGGAGGATTATGAAACATACATTCATAAAGCAAAAGGCTATGAAAATAAAGTAATTCCTCATGCTAGAGCCACAAAGATTAAAATGAAAAACGAAGCCATTGCTTACAGAAATAATGTGCTGGCAAAGAGCAATGGAGAAGCTGGAAGGTTTCTCGATCAGCAGGCTGCATATAGAAAGCATCCTGATATTACGGAAACCCGTCTTTATATAGAAGGAATGGAAGAAATTCTACCTGACGTCCAGAAGTTTATTATATGTCCTAAAGAAGGAGAAAAGATTCCTGACATCTGGTTTTTCCAAGGTAATCAATCAGGGATTTCCACAATAATTAGAGAGGAGAAATAACAAATGAAAGCAGGAAATAGGTTTTTAATAATAATGCTTGTAGTTGTTGTAGGTCTATCATTTTTAGTCTTCTACAAGGTTGATGAGAGAGAACATGTTATCATTACTCAGTTTGGACACCCTGTTAAAACTATCGGGAATCCGGGCCTTTACTATAAATGGCCTGACCCTGTTCAAACAGTTAACAGATTTGAAAAAAGACTAATGCTTTATAGAACCAGATTGATTGAATATCTTACACAGGATAAAAAAAATATAATTGTGCAGTGTTTTGTATGCTGGAGGATTGATAATCCGTTAGAATTTTTTCAGGCAGTTGGAAATAATATAAATGCCGCAAAAAAGATCGATGATATTATTTGCGCTCAGCTTGGAAGCGTTCTGGGTAATTATGAAATATCGTCAATAATATCAACAAAAAAAAATGCTGTAAAAATCAAGGAGATAGAGAAAACTATAACAAAGAATAGCAACAAAAAAACTATAGATTCTTATGGCATTGAAATAAAAGAAATAGGGATATGTCGGCTTGCATTGCCTCAGGATAATGTTGAAAGCGTGTATAAAAGAATGAAGTCTGAAAGAGAATCAATTGCAAACAAATACCGCGCAGAAGGCAGAGAAAAGGCAGATATAATAAGATCTGAGGCTAATAAAATTCAGAGTGACATACTGTCTGAAGCCTATAAAGATGCTGAGATTATAAAGGGAGAGGGAGATGCCGCTGCTACAAAAATATATGCAGAAGCTTTTGAAAAGGATCCTGCGTTTTACAGGTTTATGAGAACTTTAGAATCTTACAAAAGGATAATTGATGACAAAACTACAGTTGTTCTCTCATCCAAATCCGATCTATTTAAGTATCTCAATAAAAAGACAAATGAGGATAGTAAATAGTGCATAAAGACCGCAAAAATCTTATTGAACTAAAAAAAGATGTTCTATCTGCCCTTGCGACAGATATACATAAGCTATATCGCTGGTTTGCTGTATTACTATTCGGAATATACATGCTATCGGGCATATATATTGTAAAGACAAATGAAGTTGGACTTGTCAAGCGATTTGGGAAAGTAATACGGGAGAATGTTGAGTCCGGCATTCATTATCGTATGCCATGGCCAATAGACGAAGTTGATAAGGTGAAGATCAAAGAAGTTATGAGAACAGAACTTTCGTTTTGGTCGGATAAGATAGATAAAGACACACTTCCGTCTTACTGCATAACAGGGGATAAAAATATAGTTCATCTTAAGATGATAATTAATTATCAAATAAAAGAGCCAAAGAAGTTTTTATATAGAATTTATAACTCAGATAAGATCCTTGAGAATTCCATGTATTCAGCCATAATCGAGGCAATTGCTAAAGTAAATGTTGATGATGTTCTTACTACAGCTAAGTATAGATTTCAGCAGGATACTATGCGTTTATGTCAGGAAAGGTTGGATTTTCTGGGAACTGGTTTAGAGATAAAGTCAGTAGAACTTAAAAATATAGAGCCTCCATCAGAAGTTCTTCCAATGTTCAAAGATGTAGTCAACGCCAGAGAAGACGCTTCAACTATGATTCATGATGCAGAATCATATTCTAACAAGATCATTCCAAATGCGCAGGCAGAGGCTGCAAAAACAATCAGTCAGGCGCAGGCGTATAAGATAAAGAAGACAGCCTATGCGCAGGGAGAGACAAATAAATTCCTGAAGATATTAGAGGAGTATAAGAAAGCAGAGGATATTACAGAGTTTAGGTTACATGTGGAGACGTTGGAGAAAGTCATGCCTAAAGCAAAAAAATATATCACTGATTCACACACAAATGGCAAGGAAATAGCAAATACCAAGTTTTTTATAAACTCTGAGGGCAAGTAATCTATTCTTTTCCCCGTTCCCATTTATCTATAAAATTCTTAGCTTTCTTATTTTCTGGAAATAACCTGAGAACTTGTTTGTAACAATCTATTGCCTTTTGTGTATGTCCTTGAAATTTATGTGAGAAAGCAAGGAATCTGAGTATGCCTGCTTTATCATATTCATCCATTTTGGCCTGCGATTTGAGGGCCCTCTCAAAATAGTATTGAGCTTTTTTATAATCCTTTAACTTTGAAAAATAGACTATTCCCATTTCCTCAGATATTTGGTAGCTATCCGGATTATTTTTGATCCCCTCTGCCATAAATTTAATCGCTTCATCTAATTTCCCAAGCCTGAACGCAAGCCAGTATCCTCCAACAGCGTACGCTCTCACATGATGGGGATTGAATATAGTTGCAAGCTTGAACCATGGCATAAGCTCATCCTCTCTTTTGCTGTGCAAATGCTCTGTAATATTCGGCTTGAGATTGTATTCAAGCTTAGCAAATAATTTGTCTAATCTGTTATATTTCAATTTATGTCTGTGCTCAATTTCTTTGTGATTATGTTCATGTTTGTGTTGTGTATGCCCTCCCATGTCTGCCTCTTCTAAAATATGACAATGTCCATGTTCAGTTACTCCCTTATGAAGATATTCATCGGTTTTTAGCCATAATAGATCTGCGGAACCAGAAAAGACGCCACCTAAAATTTTACTTACAATTTCTCCACCCGGAATAACAGAAGTGCTTTGGGCTGTATCCTCTGCAGAATAATGATATAGCTGGAGAGGGATTTGAAGCAGTATAACAGCAAGCAGTAATAGAATTAAAAATATAATTTTGGGCATAATCCCTTAATCCTTACCACTTAATCCTAGTTACAATTGCTTTCTCTGAAACTTCAATGTACCTATTAGTAGAAAGATAGATATATAAACAAGAGCGTATATCATCACTGTTATTATTACCCATGCTGGTACCGGTGACCACTGATGAACTATCTTTTTTGATAAGTCAAAGTAATCAAGATGAGGCAGAATATAATTAATAGACTTGAGAATCCAGGCCAGGAATGCTCCGCACTTATCAAGCACATCTGAGATAGCTTTGCCGATCCAATGTCCCAGAATAAAATAAAGGATAGAAACCGTAACATTTGCGGCATTTGTCATAAAAGCTGACAGACATATAACAATAGAGGACATGAGCATTAACTGAAGAATATGCAGGAATATCCCCTGTATTAAAATACCCGATACACTACTCCCTTTAGAAAACAGGAGAATAATAAATATTCCCTCAAAAACCAAAAAACATAATATAGAAATAATAGAGGTTCCAAGCCATTTTCCTATAATAAATTCAGATCTTTTTAGAGGTTTTGCCATTAACGGATAAATTGTGCGGCTGTTTAGCTCAGTGGGTACCTGTCTTGCTCCAACAACAACAGCGATAATTACAGTTATATAGGTAATGATGAGAAAGGATAATTCTATAAAATACTTTACTAACCCTGTCAGAGAGAAAAAACTTGCCATTGCAACTATGGACATCATTGCAATAGATAGAATAAATAAAACATATATTTCTTTCTTTCTAATAGATTCCTCAATTACATTTTTCGCAATAATCCATGCAGCTCTCATGCTCTTTTATCCTTTATCATCCTGATGAAAATATCTTCCAATACAGTTTGCTTTGTATCAATTTTACCAACAATTTGGTCTAGCTTCTCAGTCTTTAGAATTTGTCCTCTGTCAATTATTCCCACTCTGTCACAAATCAGTTCTACTTCTGAAAGCTCATGTGAGCTAAAAAATATGGTTTTACCTCTATTCTTGAGTTCTAAGATAATATCGCGTATTTCTCTTTTACCAATTGGATCAAGACCTGAATTAGGTTCATCCAGTATCAGAACTTCAGGATCATTTATAATGGCTTGTGCAAGTCCAAGACGCTGGCTCATGCCTTTTGACAGGTTTCGGATAGGAGTATTTTTTTTCTCTGTTAATCCAACAGTTTCCAGAACAGAATCTATTCTGTTGTTTAATATGGTTTTGTCTATACGAAATAATTTCCCGTACATTGCGAGAATCTTGAAAGGCGTAAGAAATGGATAATAATAAGCTATCTCTGGTAAATATCCAATTCTAAACCTGTTTTTTAATGAAGAGGACTTTTCAGCGAATATAAGTGCTTCTCCATTAGTAGGATGCATAAAACCTAACAGGATATTGATAGTTGTTGTTTTTCCCGCGCCATTAGGTCCTATGAATCCAAATATTTCCCCCTTATAAGCAGACAGAGTTATACCTTTTAGGGCAACAGTTCTTTCTTTGCCTGTCCTGTACTCTGCATGAAGATTCCTGATTTCTATTATTGGTTCCATGGTTTTTAACTTTCGCCAAATCTGAATATAAACATACTGAAATTTTAGAATATTGTCAATTATCCATTATTTTACTTATGTCAAGGACATTACCTTGGGCTTTTCTTGTGTCATTCTACCTTAAAGATAGGGGTACTTCTAACCAGTGGGATTCCATAAGAGATTTATTACTTAGAATTTCTTTTGTACCTCCATAGGCGGCTATTTTGCCTTTATCCAGTACAACTACTTTATTGCAAATATCTAAAATCAATTCTAGATCATGGCCAGAAATTATCTTGGTAACTCTTATACCTCTAAGTACTTCCATTAGATGTCGTCTTGACCTCGGGTCTAAATTACTTGAAGGCTCATCTAAAACTAGAATTTCTGGGTTCATTGATAAAACAGTAGCTAAAGATATCCTCTTTTTTTCACCAAAACTTAGATGATGAGATACCCTGTTAATTGAGTCTAACATATCTACTTCTTTCAAGGCTTTTTTGACAGATGAATTAATTTCTTCTTTTTCTTTTCCTATATTAACTAATCCAAAGGCAACATCATCAAAAACAGTGGGCATAAAGAGTTGATCTTCTGGATCCTGGAAAACCAAGCCGACTTTACTTCTAATGAAATCTAAATTCTTATCAGTTATTTCTAATCCCATAATCTCTACTTTGCCACTTCCCCCTAAGATCCCATTTAAATGAAGAAGCAGAGTAGATTTTCCTGCACCATTTGGTCCAATCAAACCAATAGATTCTCCTTCAAAGATGCTTAAGTCCACTCCTCGGAGCGCCTTCGTGCCGTCTGAATAGGTATATTTTAAGCCTTTTATTTTTATCATCTCTTTCATAGCATGTGCCCTGTAAGATGTAACATGACTGCCATGATTATAATTAACGATGCCTTAAGAAAATCATTGTTTGAGAGTTTAAATTCATCCAGAGTCTTTATGCTTCCCTTGTATCCTCTTGAGACCATGGCATTATACATTCGCTGTGTTCTTTCAAAAGCTCGAATAAACAGCATCCCTATCAAATTGCCTGTTATCTTCAGGGTATGGATATTTGTTCCTCTCTTAAACAATCTTGCTTTAGCAGCTGTTGACATTTTCGCTAGTTCTCCCAACAGGACAAAGATATAACGATATGTAAACATAACTAGTTGAATTAATTTATTAGGGAATTTAAGTCTTTGAAGCGCCTTTATAGTCTTA
This sequence comes from bacterium, assembly GCA_030652805.1. Lineage (NCBI taxonomy): Bacteria > bacterium. The sequence continues at coordinate 17,763 of JAUSPT010000084.1, forward strand.
TGAAATTCCATTGTTCCAATCATAGGGAAAATAATCATACAAATACTTATTGCTCTTAAAGCTATTAAGGAAGAGAGTCTCAATCCCTCATGAGAAACACCTATAACACTCAGAATAATAGTCTTCTGACCGGGAACAGTCAAAGGCATAATAATAAAGAAAAATAGGACAGAAAGAATTACCCATCTTAAATGTTTTAGCACAAAAGAAAATGGAATCCTGGATAGAAAGAGAAGAATTATAGCCAAAATGAGTCCTAAAGAAGCAGATAAGAGATTAGGAAGTAGAGCGATAGATAAAATCAAAAAAGAAAAGGAAATAAGCTTAACTCTTGGATCCCAGGAATGAAACACAGATTTAAGATGTGCGTATTTATCAATCTCTGGAAGATGCATTTTTTTTGTGGTTATCCTTATTTTTCCCGAGGAAGTATGCGATAATTCCCATAATGCCCAAAATATATCCTATGCCACCTATTACCTCCCTGAAGGATACTTTCTTCTGCTGTGTCTTTGCGAGCTCCCTCATAATCGGCTTTAATTTTTTATCAAGAGAACTGTTGATAATCATTTCGATTTGGTCTAAATCAACTTGTGAGATCTCTTCGACTTCGGACTCTTTAGGTTTTGGCTCTTGCAGTCTTTGCTCAAGCTTTATTTCAGGCAATTCATCTTTTGAGAGGGCATATGAATTTTTATGACCCATGGAGGCAATAAGGACTATTTTTAAGTCGTCTTTCTTGGGAGGTTTAAAATTAAACTGTCCCTCTTTATTGCTCTTACCCTCCAGCAATCTTTTCCCCTGACTGTCGTACACCTCAATTAGACCGCCTTCTACCTTTCTTCCATCTGGGAAATAACTCTCGGTATAGACCGTATCACCTTCTACATACGCAAAAATATTTACCTTATGGGCAAAGGCAGAAGTAGTAAAGAGTGAAGAGTAAAGAGTGAAAAGCAGAAATATAATTTTGATTTTTGATTTTTGATTTTTGATTTTCATTTCATGTCTCTTGTCCTAACCCAATAAACAGCACCGATTTCAATGGATTTATCTTTTCCGCCAGGGTCTTTCATTGTCCATGAAGCTTCATTCAGTGCAGCAAAACCCCACCAGCCGGCCTTGGGCATAGCGTATGAAAACACACCATTTGCATCAGCCTTGACTACCTGCGTGATATATGGATCAGCAGGAGGTTTTATCTTACCATCTTCGTTGTAATATTCCACTTCTACCTCTGCAAAAGGGACAGGTCTTCCCTTTACCTTTACCATCCCAGTGAATACATTTCCTGTCCAAAGTCCATATGGTCTAGTTAATGGCACAATCTCTGTCTCTAGCCCAATTTCTCCATCCCAGCCTTCTTCAAGTCCCAGTGCATTCACACATACCTTAGTATAGTGAATAATGTAACAGTCTTCTGCCGGCTCCCAGTACGGTTTGGGCTCGACATAAAATGTGTAGTCTCCAGGCCTCCTGATTTTATACATAGTTTCCCAGTAGGTAAAATCTTTCGTCTGGTCAATCCATCTTCCTTTCTTGGACTGGAGAGTCGGAAGCAGAGACACATTCTTGCCACCAACTCTTACTCCAAAGTTCACTGGTTTTTCCATTTCCATGTAATGCCCTTCCATTGGGTGAATGAACTTTATATCTAATTTAATGTATAGGAATTTCAATGTTAGCGATCGTCAATAATAATATCCTCTCCTGGAGCGAAAAAGTAGACATTTTTACCTTCAGTATGTTCAAAGATACGTTCCATTACTGTATTGGGGTCAAGATTCTTGATTTTAGGTTTA
>JAUSPT010000085.1 GCA_030652805.1 bacterium
CCTGATGAGAAAACTGGCATATCTGAAATCAGGTGCTGGTATGACAATAGGCTTGTTGGTGTTCAAACAGCTAAAAATGAAGACCTAAATATTGTGCACTTTTAAACTTTAAACTGTGCACTTTTAAATTTTATCTAACAGGATTTTTTTGCCTCGTATTTTAAAATATATAAAAGAGACATACATCCTACTTGCTGAATGTATGCCTCTTGATAAGAATATTCTTTAATATTACTGAGTAATTTCTTCTCTCATTTTTCTGAAATTCTGAGCTGTTTTGGATAAAACCTCTTCAGGAGAAAGATTTGTTTTCATTTGCTCCAGAGAGAAAAATCCATCGAAATTATCTTCAGCCATTATTTGCATCAGTTCCTTTATTGGCATATCTCCTTCTCCAAGATGCGCATATTCCCAGTTCTTATACATATCGGGTGCATGGAATTCGTGCTTTTTCATTGGAAATGGATTTCCTTCACCAGTATATTTGGCATCTCTTGTATGCAAATGGGTTACTTTCCCTTTTATTATTGGATAAACTTCACGAGGCACATCCCCGTTTGTTATAGAGTGCGTAAAGTCCCAGTTGATTGAGAGACCGTGAGCATCTGCTCTCTGGAGAATCTCGTTAGCATTCTTCACCCTGCAAATATCATCGTGTGTCTCAAGAGAAAGGATGTCTCCGTGTTCTGCGGCAAATTTCCCGCATTCAGCTATCCCCTTTGCAATTCTATCAAAGAACCTATCTCTATTCTCTATCTTTGGTTCAGGAATAGTTCCTCCAAATACTCTGAGAAGTTTGATTCCGAGGTCCGATGCCAAAATGATATGCTGTTTGCAATTCTCAATATTTCTGCGGTATTCAGTGTCATCTGGAGAAGAATATTGAACAGAAGTAGCAAGGCAGCTTAAAATTATACCGCCATCTTTACACTTTGTCTTTACCTGTTCACGCTCGGATTTTGTGAGACTCAGCTCAACACCATGTTTATGGTTACTCTCTACCCTTGGCTCAAAGCCGTCAAAACCGTATTCTTTTGCTTTTGCAAGGATTGTATCTAAATTCCATTCTTTACAGCTAAAACTCATAAAACTGCTTTTTAACATTTGCGTTTCTCCTTTTAATAATTTTTCATAACGGATTTCATGAACTCCACACTTGCAGGAACACCTGTTGTCTCATCTTCCTCTCCCTCATATTCAAGCGCAACAAACCCATCAAATCCTGCATTCTTGATATGCTGAAGACATTTAGCGTGATCCACGTCTCCCTGTCCAACAACAGTCGGACGAAGTCCTCTTTTGTGAGCTGGATCCTTTTTAAAATCCTTGAAATGTACATACTTGCAGTATGGGGCAGCAATCTTTGTTCCTTCATCTCCTGCCTGACCGCATTGCATATAATTACCCACATCAATCGTAGCTTTCAAAAATGGGGAATTTATTTTTTCTATAACTTCTACCTGTTCTTCTCCTGTGCATGGGAGTCCGCCATGATTTTCTAAAGCCAATATAACATTGTTTTTCTCAGCAGAAGGAAGAACCAGTTCAATACCTTTTATAACCTTATCAAGTGCTTTTTTAATCTCTTCTGCATTACTTCTGTCGCTAATGCTTCCACCAAAGATTCTTGAGACAGGAGCGCCTACACCTCCTGCAACGTCCAGCCATCTTTTGACTTTTTCCACATGCTCATTAAATTCATCTTCTTCCTTATTAAAACTGTTAGACATAGAAAGGCCTGAAAGTTCAAGCGTTGTCTTTGACATAAGCGCATTTATCTGTTTTACGGCTTCTTTATATTCAGGCAAATACGCTACATGGAAATCTATGCCTTCAATTCCAAGTTTTTCAGCTTCAATAACAAATTTTCCCAGATTCCACTTTTCTTCTTTAATTCTTCTATGATAACTATAGTGACAAAGCGATTTTTTCATTGTTATTCTCCTATTGTTATTATACAGGACACATTTTATGACACTTATATATCAGCGCAATCTGTCTTCTAACGCTTTCAGGCGTTATATACAGCGGTTCACCCTGTCGAATGGTCTTATAAACATCATTATAAAAGTCAGGATTTCGTGATGTATCGCTTGGAACTTTCCATGTTTGCTCTTTCCATGGAATATCTTCTTTGTTATATGCCCGGTTTGGATCAGGTTTTGTGGAGACACTTCTATTAGGAAGTTTTTTAGGATCAAAGTATTTCCATCTAAGTTCCTTAGCATTTCCAGCCAGAGTGCCCTGGGTTCCCATTACAAGCCAGTGTTCCTGAGAATATGCGCATGCACTTGTCAGTTCAAGGTCAATCATTGGCTGCCCTTTTGCCTTTAGTATAATTTTTACATGGTCATCAGCATCTCCAAGCGTCAGTGTCCGCTCCAGATGGCAGAATACTTCTTCAGGGTCTTTTTCTCCAAATAACTGTAATAATACATCTATAGCATGCGGCGCAGTATTGTTAAGTGTTCCTCCACCAAATTTCTTCAATGTCTGCCAATCCCAGCGTCTTCCAAAACCATGCCATGTTTGTTTAATCATTACTATACGCCCCAACTTCCCTGAATCAATAATCTTCTTAATCTTTAGAAAATCAGGTGTATAACGCCTGTTTTGGAAAGGGGCCAGTATCATGCCGGTCATTTTCGCGGTTTTAAGCATCTTATCTGCGTCAGCTAAACTGGTTGCCATTGGCTTCTCACACACAACATGTTTCCCTGCTTTTAACGCTTTAATACTGCAACCTGCATGCAGATGCGAAGGAGTCGCAACAACCACAAGCTCAACATCTGGGTCTTTTATTAAGTCGTCGAAATTTGAATATATTTTACATTTAAATTCATCTTGTGCTTCTTTCTGTCTTTTCTTATCAGGGTCAGAAACTGCTACGATCTTATATTTATCCAATACTTGTCTGATCATACGAATATGGATGTCCCATCCACTCTTCCCAAGTCCAATAACACCTACGTTAATTACTTTGTTTTTTTTCTTAGCCATGTGTTTTCTCCTTATATTTTTACTTCTTCATTGTTTCTTACTGATTTATCAATTGCAAGCAACACCTTAACAGGCATTAAAAGCTCCTTATCAGTTAAGGGGTTTTCGTTACTATTGATAGTATCTATTAACTTTTTAAAAGCTTTATCATATCCATCCGAAGAATCTACTATCAGATGTCTGCTGCCTTTTTCGCAGTGAACAAGCACCTGAAACTCTCCTTTCCCTTCTCCGAGAAGATGAAGAGACACAACTTTCTCACTTTGCAAACCTGCTGTTACCCAACAGTTTTTTCCATACAATCTAGCGCTAATTGTCTTTACATCATATCCGAATCCATTAAGGAGCATTTCAACTGTGTGTATGCCGTAAAAGAATACGCCACCGTACTCACTCTTAAAATCAAAAGGGCCGCCAACCATACCTGAATGAATAGGACCTAAGTCTTCAACAGTCTGTTTAAAGAAATTCTGAAAACTGGATGTCTGCCATACACTGGACCATGAAGAAAGCCATGTGTTAGTCTGGTGGCTGAGTTCTATAAGCTCTTTTGCTTCTTCTAAGTCGCATGTTATGGGTTTATCAATAAAGGTTGGAATTTTATTTTTCAGAAATAGCTTTGCATATCTGGCATGATATTTAGCATGACGGTTCATAATAATAATTGCATCAACTTTTCCAAGCATATCCTCCGGCTTATCAACAAGTAAAGGAACCTTCCCTTGTTCCTGAACCTGTTTTACGTGCTCCAGAGTATCTCCTTCGCCCGGATATAGAGCTTCTACGAATGCACCATTCATAGTTTTCTCAACATTAAACCGCTTGCATGCCTGGTTCACATGCGAATTCTCCGTTCCGATTACACCGAATCTTATTACTTTTGTCTCCATCCCTTGCCTCCTTTTTTTATTTTTATCTTATTTTCTGAAACTCTTCCCACATTACCCAGAAGTTCTCTGCAGGGACATCTGCCTGGATATTGTGAATAGCAGAAAATACATATCCTCCATCTTTAGCAAGTATGTCAACGGATTTTTTTACATCATCCCTAACCTGCTGAGGTGTTCCATGAGGCAGAGTCTCCTGAGTATTAACTCCTCCTCCCCAGAAACAAATGGCTTTTGAGAATTCATTTTTTAATCTTTCAGCGTTCATACCTACAGCATTAGTTTGCACTGGATTCAATACATCTACACCTATATCAATAAGATCTGGAATTATTTCTGATATTGCACCACAGCTATGAAAGAAAATTTTCGCTTTAGGAGCTTTTGATTTGATAAAAGACAATAGCTTCTTTTGTCTCGGCTTTAGAATTCCCCTATACATATCAGGTGAGACCAATAAACTTTGCTGCGTCCCAAGGTCGTCGCATTCAGCAATAATATCTGCTCGCTTTCCTGCAAATGAAAGAACTCTATCCCAGTATCGCATTTTTACTTCCAGTATTTTATCAATTAAATACTCAGCCATTTTGACAGATGTAGCCAGGTCCATGTAAAAATTTTCGTAGCCTCTTATCCTGAAAGCCATTTCAAACAACCCCGCGCAATTGCGGTCAACTATCAGTGCCTTATCATCAGGTATAATCTCAAGTTCTTTTCTTAATATATCAAAGTTAACTGTCTTCTCAGGATCTGGAAAATCATATAATCTTAAATCCCCAATGGTTTTTGCATTCTGAAGAGGAGAGGCAGAGTCCTCGTTAAAGTAGAAATCTGTTTCAGTATTCATATTCCATGTTATACCCCATTCATCTTGATAGCTTATTGTTTTATCTTCTTTAGTTGTTTTTTTGTTAAGATTGTAAACGCGTGGCGGTCCAAGTCTTATAGTATCCACACCTAAATAATCAAGAACCTGTTTTGAGGGAATAACAATTTGCTGTATATCATCATGCATTATAAAATCACATGGCAGATTTCGCAATTTCATTGCATTTATGAAAGCTGTTTTTGTAATAGCTGTTACTGTTGTCCCGGACAAGTCATAGGGAATTTTATCGGGTTCAGAATGTCCAAGTGCTCTTAAAACTCGCTCCCTTGATGTCATAGCTTGATTGTACTTCCCTTTTTATTGGATTCTCGGACAGTGTCCAGCACTTTCATAAGGTTCAGCACACTTTCAGGTGTGACTGAAAAAGATTTTTCCCCATGTATTGCCTGAGCCAGTTCGAGGTAAATTACAGAAGCATCTCCGTAAATAAACTTTCCAACAGGTGTTCTCTCTATAACATCTCTCTTCTCGCTATTACCGGGAATACCCGTAACAAATTGTTGTTTCTTTTTCGGGACAACTACATAAATATATTTTTCATCTGATGTAATTGTTCCAAGTGAGCCCTGTATAAACCATCTTGGAAGCTGTTCTGCTCCGATGCCAATATTTATTTCGCCTATTATATCAGAATTTTTAAAAGCAAGAATGGTTTTAATGCTATCCTCGACATCTCCTGGATTAATGGCCTGCCAGAGTTTTCCCCATACGCTTTCCACAGGTTCATTAACCAGTTCTATAACCTGATCAATAAGATGAGGTCCCCAGTTCAGAAGATAGCCGCCTCCGAATTTGCTCTTTGTCTGCCAGTCGTCACGTACATCATAGAATAAAAAGTTTCTTTGAATGCTGAACGCCTCGCCAATTTTACCTTCAGCAATTATTTTTTTAATCTGCGTAAAATCCGTTCCCCAGCGAGATGGCTGCCATGGAGCCAGTATCCTTTTGTATTTTTTTGAGGCATCCAGCATTTTTTTTACCTGAACTGCATTAATTGCCATTGGTTTTGTAACCAGAACATGTACCCCTTTTTTCATAGCTTCAATCGCCATTGAAACGTGTTGGTCGCTTCTTGTAATGATACATGCAAGGTCTATTTTTTCTTTTTTGAACAAAGAGGATAGATTATTGTATGTGGAACATCCAAATCGCTGGTAAGCTTTTTTTTGTCTTTCCTTATCAGGGTCACATACAGCTACCACTTCATACTCAGGCAGAGCTTCAAGCGGGTCTGCATGAAGTTTACTTCCACTGCGTCCATAACCAATAATTGCTGTTCTTATAGCCATAGTCTTCTCCTTTGAATCTCCTATTCATACTTCTTCATTATCGACAGTTCGCGCGGCAAATGTATTTCATAAGATTCCCAGTTAATCCATTCTCCGCTTAAAAAGCCACTGTAATTGCTATCTTTTAAAAGCTGCATTGCTCGTTGATGATCAATATCTCCTTCGCCAATCGGGACCATAACCAACTTGCCGTCTTTCTTTGTGACTCCGTCATGGAAGTGAATATGCTTAATCCATAATTTGAGTGTCTGGAATGCTTCATCCATTGTCACTTTTTCCACACGGACAGGATGCATGATATCCCAGTTAACAGCAATTGCTGGGTGATTTACCCTCTTCATTACCTCCGCGAGATGCTTGGGATTACACCAGTGATCATGAGTTTCCAAACACACAGTTACATTCCTTTCCACAGCGTGACCAGCAACAGATTGCATGGATTTAACCAGAAGATCAATTGCTTCTTCTCTGGTGGTTCCTTCCGGAATCACGCCGCCAAATACCCTGATTACAGGAGCGCCGACATCAGCTGCCAGATCAATTGATTCATGTGTATCACTAATCATATCCTCATTGGTTGCAGGATTAGCATAGATGCAGGATGTTGCAATGCAGGAAAAAACAATACCACTTTCTTTCGACTTTTCTTTGCATTCCTTGCGGAAAGATTGGGATGAATCAAACTCAATTTTATGCCTATGGTTAGAGCTGACCCGTGGTTCAATGCCATAGTAACCATACTTTTTGGCAACTGCTATCATTTCGTCCAGATTAAGTTCAGGACACGAAAAACTCATAAAAGAAAATTTCATAATCTCTCCACTTTTTGTTGTTTTTTTACAGTTAAGTCTTTATGCTTTAAAAAACTTTTGCAATTACCTCTCTTGTAATTTTCATCCATTCACGAACTCGGTTTTGATCTCCCTCAACGGTTTCTATGTCTTTCAGCGTGATGTCAACGTGACAGTCTTTGCATGCTTCCAAGTCTTTCTTCAAAATTGAACGGATGCGGTCAGGATTAAAACCATAGCCTACCATATCAGTGGGGCTTGGACGGTAACTCAGGACATAGTCTTGCCCGATTTGCTCAGCACATTTCGCCACATTCGCAAAGGGAGAAATGGCAATGCGGCGCAGGTTTGGAATTTGACGCAGCATATTGATCTTGTGGGTAAGATCCTCGCAGCAACCATATGCCACCAACCCGAACCTTTTTAAGATTGGAAGCTGGTATTGCAACATAAACTCATTGTGCATTGCTGGAGATACAGCCGTAAATTCTTGCGCCGCCATGAATCCCCATAAGTTGCTTTGCATTACGCCATTAACATTTGCTGCTGGGTCATCAAGCTCTTCCACATAGGGCATGGACTGATTCTGGTGTGCGCAAAGACCCCAGTCTCTAGCCTCTTCAGCTTGCTTGTGTGTCCGCAAAATACCATCACTCATGAATTTCAATAATTTGTGCAGCCAGTCCGGATTATCAATCATATCCATCATAAAATGTTCAATCCCTCTTAAATGTCCCAAACTAGTTGAGATATCACCTCTCCACATGAGGTATGCGGGACCGCGGTCAACATTGATTGTAATGACATCGCCAATAGCATCCTGCAGACGATTTACATTACGAGTTGTAGCTTCCTCATCAATTTCGTGCCAGGGAGCGTGCAACTTTCCAATATCTTCCAGCTTTTTTATGGGATAGTCTATTTTGTAGGAGCCGCCTTGTTCATCTGAGAAGTTTCGTTTACCATCAATTCCAAACCCTTTACACTTTCGCGTCGCTTGTACAGTTACCCATGGCTCAAAAATAGAATCATCATTCAAAGTATCCCAGAACAAGTCGTGTCTTAAAATGTTCTCAAAGTCTCTAAGGAAGGCATCTTCGCAACAGCACTTGGATTGAGGCATTTCTCTCCATGCGAAAGCTCGTACATAAATGAGAGGATAGTTTCCTTTAAGACTGTTGTGTCGTCGCCACAGGGTACGACGCTCCTTTTGCACATCTCTATTGCAAACCTCAAGATATTGCCTGGCGAGGTCACGTAGAATAACTTTGTCATTTGAAGTCATATGACGAATGCTAGCACAATAACTGATAGCTGTCTTTAGAATAAATCACTTTTTTGTTGGATTTTTCACTGTAGCTATACTGTTTCAGAGAGAGAAGCCAGAAATTCAGATGGAGTAATTCCTTCTTTTTGCTTGAATATATAGCTAAAATAATGGGAGTCTTCATATCCGACAAGAGAAGAAACTTCAGAAATATTGTAATCTGTTTCAATAAGCAGGCGCTTTGCGTGGTTAATTCTTTTACTGGTAAGATAATCAATAGGGGATTTACCTATAATTTTCTTAAAAATATTACCAAAATATGTTTCACTTAGATTTGCTTCTCTAGCCATATCTTGCAGGGTTATATCCTTTTGATAGTTAGCTCGTATGAATTTTTCTGCTTTGATTATATTTTTGTAACTTTTTATCCGTCGGAATTGATGGCTGTCTTTTGTATTTAAATAGGTATTTAGAACAAGACCAAGTAGAGCTTTTAATTCACCACCTGTAATGATGGGAGAGACCATTGACTGATTATGCATATGATGATAAACAATAGCAGAACATATTGTTCTTATTTCAGCATCTGTTTGAATATGAACAATTCGAGGCCACTTTTTCCCATTTGGCAAAATAGGTGTCTTTCTCTTTAATTTATTTGTATTATAAAAATCAAAGTGGATGTAGTAACGGGCAAAATTTTCATCTCCTTCTGTATATATATTGAAATTTTCCCCAGGATACACAAGAAGCACATCCCCTTTTTCAAGGTGATATTCGGCATCATCTACAACTAATGTTCCTCTTCCTGATGCAACAAAATGGAGATCATGGTCAGAGCAAACCTGTGTTTTTTTGCTTTTTTCAACAAATCCTGGTGGAGAACTGGTTTTTCCTGCAGAATTCACCACAGGAGAAATATTACTAAGGTCTTTAGTCATATTAGCTATTCTGTCATGTTCTTTATGACTTCATCTCCAAACTCAGAGCATTTAAGAAGCTTTGCTCCATTCATCAATCTTTCAAAATCATATGTAACTTTTTTGCTTAAGATTGCCTTACTTATTCCTTCAGTAATAAGATTCGCAGCCTCCTCCCATCCAATATATCTAAACATCATCTCTCCAGACAATATCAATGAGCCGGGGTTTACCTTATCCATACCTCTATACTTGGGCGCTGTGCCATGAGTTGCCTCAAATATTGCATGACCGGTTTCATAGTTGATATTTCCGCCGGGTGATATTCCGATGCCTCCTACCTGTGCAGCTATCGCGTCTGAAATGTAATCTCCATTGAGATTCATTGTAGCTATTACATCGAATTCGTCTGTTCTTGTTAATATTTGCTGTAAGAAAATATCAGCAATGGTATCTTTTATTAAGATTTTTCCCCGAGGAACGCTTCCTTTACATTCGTTCCATGATATAACTTCTTCTGAAAACTCATCCTTTGCCAGCTCATATCCCCAGTTTCTAAATGCACCCTCTGTATATTTCTGAATATTGCCTTTATGAACAAGAGTTACGCTTTTTCTTTTATTCTTTATAGCATGCTTTATTGCTGCTCTTATTAATCTTTTACTTCCAGTCTCACTTATGGGTTTCAGGCCTATGCCAGAGTCTTCCCTAATGTGCCATCCAAAAGAATCTTTGCAAAAGCTGATAAGCTTCTTTACATCTTCTGAATATGCTTGTAGTTCTAGGCCTGCATAGACATCCTCTGTGTTTTCCCGAAAGATAATTACATCAACCTTCTCTGGATGCTTGACCGGGCTCGGGACACCTTCGAGCCATCTTACTGGTCGCAGACAAACGTATAGATCCAATAATTTTCTAAGAGTTACATTTAGACTTTTAAAGCCGCCGCCAACAGGCGTTGTTAGAGGACCTTTTATGCCTACCAGATATTTTTTGAAAGCATTAACTGTTTGTTCAGGTAGCCATTCTTTTGTTTTTTTATATGCTTTTTCTCCTGCAAATATTTCTTTCCATACAATTTTTCTCTTGCCTTTATATGCCTTCTCAACCGCAGCGTTAAATACTCTTACCGAAGCTCGCCAGATATCAGGACCAGTTCCATCTCCCTCAATAAAGGGAATAATTGGTTTATCAGGCACACAGAGTTTTCCTTCTCTCATCCTGATTTGGTTGCCCATTATTATTTGTCCTTTCTTTTTATATAATTTAATAAACCTCCTGCCACTATTATCTGTTTTTCCTTTTCAGTAAAATCATATTTCACCTCAATATTAACATTCTTGGTTTTGTTTTTTAAAACTAGTTTTGCATTTTTTGTTATTGTTTTCTCTACATCCCGAATTTCCCCAATATCTCCTGCATTTAGATGCTGATAATCCTCGGATTTTATAAAGATAAGAGGCAGGATGCCAAAGTTTATTAAATTGGTTCTATGGATTCTTTCTATGGATTTTGCAATAACAGCTTTTACTCCCAGATACATTGGGCATATAGCTGCATGCTCGCGGCTTGAACCTTGTCCATAACTCAGTCCAGTCACAATAATATTACTATAACCATCTAATTTATTGTCCTTACATCGGTTCGGGAAAGACGGATCAATCTCTTCAAATACAAATTGAGAGTATTTTTTAATATTGGAGCGATATTTCAATCTTGATCCTGCAGGCATTATGTGATCAGTAGTAATTTCATCTCCTACTTTAATTGCAATTTTAGCATTGATATTTTCAGACAAAGGTTTGTTTTTGGGAGGCTCTCCAATATTCGGGCCTTTATATATCTTTGTTTTTTTGCCCTCAGGTGCCGGGTGGATGATCATAGTGTCATCTACATGAAATTTCTTTGGTAGGTCAAAAGATGGGAAAACAGGTTCCTTAAGATCACGTGGATCAGTGATTTCTCCGGACAGGGCACAGGCAGCAGCTGTTTCAGGACTTGATAGGTAAACAAAAGCAGATTGAGTCCCGCAACGGCCCTTGAAATTTCTATTACTGGTTCTGATGCTTACTGCTCCTGTAGCTGGAGCGTGGCTGTTCCCAATACAGAATCCACATGCACACTCTGCAATTCTAGCCCCTGCATCAATCAATGTGGAAAGACTGCCGTCATCTGTTATCATTTTTAATACCTGCCTTGAACCTGGAGAAACTACAAAGCTTACGTTCTGTGAAATTTTATGTCCTTTGACTATATGAGCAGCTGTCTTAAGGTCATTATAGGAAGAGTTGGTGCAACTGCCAATGATTACTTGATCTACCCTTTTCCCAGCTAGTTCTCTTACCGGAGCAACATTTCCCGGGCTATGAGGACATGCCAGCATGGGTTCAATTTCAGAAAGATTAATGTTTATTACTTTTTCATACTTAGCATCTGAGTCTGCCTTTAATTCTTTCCACACACTTTCTCTATTCTCAGCTACAAGAAATTTCTTTGTAAGAAAGTCGCTGGGGAAAACTGATGTTGTCACGCCAAGCTCTGCACCCATATTGGTTATAATCGCTCTTTCTGGGACATCTAAACTTTCAAGTCCACTGCCTCCATATTCTATTATGGTTCCAACGTTTCCTTTGGTGCCAAACATCTTTAAAATTGTAAGTATTATATCCTTTGCGTTTATCCATGGATTTAATTTGCCTTCCAGATTAATGCGGATGATTCTGGGATAACGCAGGGTATATTCACATGTTCCCATTGCCACAGCTACGTCCAATCCACCTGCTCCGATAGCGAGCATTCCCATGCCTCCGGCTGTAGGAGTGTGGGAATCTGAACCAAGAAGTGTTTTTCCAGGCTCAGCAAACCTTTCCAGATGCACCTGATGGCATATTCCATTTCCCGCTCTGGAAAAATAAGCTCCATACTTACAAGCAGCAGTTTGAAGATAGCGGTGGTCATCGGCATTCTCAAAACCGGCCTGTATAGTATTATGGTCAACATAACTGACAGATAGCTCTGTTTTTATCTTTTGAATTCCAAGAGCTTCAAACTGCAGGTAAGTCATTGTTCCTGTAGCATCCTGGGTAAGGGTCTGGTCTATTTTTAGAATAATTTCTTTACCAGATATCATTTTCCCTTTCAGGAGATGTTCTTTTATGATTTTTTCTACTATACCTAAACCCAATTTTATGTCCCCTTCATTCTTTAATATAACTTTCTTTGAGTGAAATAGCAATAAAAAGTATCCTTAAATCAAAAATTTCTTGACAGGTGCGGAGGCTGAGAAACATAGGTAACACTCGTGGTATGATAGAAGACATCCAAACATTGCGAGCTAGCGAGCAATG
>JAUSPT010000086.1 GCA_030652805.1 bacterium
CAAGGAGTTATCCACAATATGCACATAATTAACAAAAAGAAAAAGTTTGATCAAAAAGAAAAATTTACTACTACTAATCTTAACAAAATAGGACATTTCTAAATGTTTTAAAAGCGGACATTTCTAAATGTGGTTGACACAATGACTTGACAAACCTAAAGTTTACTGATATATTTCTTTATAGGTAATATTGGTTTTAATAAAAATCGATATTACCTATAGATGATAATACTAAACTATAACGAAAGAGGGAGGGATAGACATGCATCATGTAAACAAAAGATTGCTGAATCACGACATGGTCGCAGAGGGACTGATTCGACTGACGAATTGGTTCGGTTGCCATGAAATCTGGGACTGCTGCATGGCGTTCATCGTTGGCCCCATCTTTGAGGAGTCCTACGCGATCCGATCTGCGCTCATTGCGGAACGCGTGTTGAGCATCGGCCAGGCGCGCAAGGTCGCTCATGCCTTTTGCAAGCGCGCAATGAAGACGCAGGGCGTTGTTGAAGAGAATATGTACTACATGGGCTATGCGAATCAGCGGAATGAGGAAGGTATTCCCGCCTGCTCCTGCGTAGCCGACGCCAGTTCCACCGCCCAGGCTATTGTTGATACGATTCAGGCGCACCCGGAATCGCCCGGGAACGGGGTCTATATTAAAAGTCTCCGTTCTTTTGTTGATTATGTTCTTGACCGGTATACGACAAAGAACGGTGTAATTGGCGTCGGGATTCTTTCGCACAAGATTAATCCTTGGCCTGAATACTGGTGTGCGAATGCGTTGTTTGCGCCCATCCTTATCGGATTCGGCGAAATCACCGGCGAGGGAAAGTATCTTGACGCTGCAGTTGCTCCATTGGAGTATCTTTCCCGCTTCAACTATGCGAATGACAATTCAACGTGGAAAACATCTCCCACTGAGTTAATTGCCTACGCGAGCGAAGGATTGTTGGCCGGATTGCTTTCGGACAAGATGCAAAGCCGGCTCGACCAGCCTCCGAAAGGGCTGACTACAGCTTCACCGGACGGTGCAAAGAAGAAATCAGCGCCGATTGACGCGCCCAATCGAGTAAGAGATACTGCGCACACTGCAATACCGACCGAGAAGCAGCCGCGAACCTTGAGAGCCTTGTTGAAAAGCCGCTGGAACGAGTTTGCCGAATGGCTGTATCAAAACCAGGACGTGAACGGAGTGTGGCAGGACCCGAAGGACTATCGGGCTTACCAACTTGCTCTCTCGTGGACAATACTGAGAGCCAGCAGTGGACTGGGCACAAATCCCCGGCTGGAACGATGCGCGGAACGACAATTGGCGTACCTTCTTACCCAGGAGGCAAAAAGCTTCTTCGGACTGTTCTGCCGGCCGTTTGCCACTGCGAACGCGCACCTCTCGTTTGCCTATGCCGCGGAAATCTGCATGAAGCAGGATTCGGAGCGGTTCGCCAAAGCATTGTCGGAAGCGGAAATGAGAATCGGAGATCATTTATGGTAAGCTTAGTCATTATTGGGTTTTCAGTACTATGCCTTTTATCAGCTATTACGTTTAGTTCTTCAGCCCAAACAGAGGAAGGATTAGTAGGATACTGGAAGTGAAGTTATTGGTTATCGCGATGGCATCGAAAAAAAGAGGTTTGATTGGACTTATGGTATGGGTAAGTGCCGGTCATTCCGTTCGTATTGGTCTATTTTGGGCAGGCTGGTACAAGGGCATATTTGATAGCTAAACTATAAATTATATTGTAAGAGAAGCTATGAAACCAAATTTTATTCCTCTGAAAGAACAGATTTATCTATATCTTAAAAAACAAATTTCTTGTGGTAAATTCATGGATAAATTACCTCCGGAAAGGAAACTTGCCGTAGAGTTAGCTGTGGGTCGTCCGGCGTTGAGAAGCGCGATTCAGACACTCGTAAGAGATGGTTCTTTAATTAGCATTCAAGGAAAAGGGAATATTATAAGGTCCAATTTAGCTTGTCTTTCTTCAGTGGGAATGACTATGCCTACTGAGGGAATGAGGGTTTGGGAGGAGTATATCGATTCCTTATCATCTGGATTGAAAGAGAAAGGATGCTCTTTCCAGACTTATCCCTTTGACTGGAGAGATGCGGCCTCGAGCCTGGAAGCAGCATATAGGTGCCGTTCTGAAAACATTGCTGCCATTTTTCACCTGCCTTCAAAAATATATCCGGATTATAATAAAAAGATAGTAGAAACCAATAAAAAGGAAGGCTTTAAATGTATATATTTCTCCTCTCCTATATCCGGGTTGAATACTATTGATTTTGATATTTCTGCCTGTCTAAGTAAACTTTTTAAAAGATTTCAACACATAGGAATTTCAAGAATTTGTGCTGTAGCTAATGATTTGCCTCATCATCTACCTGAAAAACTTATTAAAAGAGAGGTAAAAGTAACTGCAAAAAAATCGCGAGTTAAGGTTCTTGCTTCCTTTGATATTTTAAGAACAGGTACTAATATAAAATCAGTAGCTTTGAAGTGCAAACAACTCAGCCCGGATATTATTCTTTCCTTCAACCATGAATTCACTCTCTTTGCAGTACAAAATCATCTTAAAGTTACAGGTGATAGCGATATGATTTTTGAGACCCATCCTGCTTATCTCACAGGAATTCCCTATATTAGTTATAACAGGAGCGAGTTAGGGGAAAAAACTATTGGGGAATTGTTTAAAATAATCTCAAATCCAAAAAGAAAGAGTTCTCACTTTTCAGTAGGGTCTTGTGTTAGAACAATTGGAAAAGACTAATTTTGAAAGATAAAAGGAGAAGACAAAACATGATAAAAGAGAAACTTGAAGCTTCCCAAAAACGTAGTGAAGCATGGCGAGTAGAGGTTTTAAATGATGAAACAGCAGGGAAAGGGTTGGTTCCTGCATACAAATGCCTTTTTACGATTAAAAATTACTGGCCATATGGGAATTTTTATCCGCAAGAATGCTGTGAGTTACCAGGAAAACTATTTGTTGCCAGGGCATCAGGTAAAGAAGGCCGTAGAGATGTTTTTCTAACAGCTTGTTTCCCAGATATGGGAAACAAAAATCTATATAACATTAAAGATGGAAATTTGTTTGTAGCATGGCGAGTTCGGAGTCCCGAGGAAAAAGTTGAAGGAGGAAAGTTCTCCTTCGTCCATCCCCACGAGGGTTCCTGGCAGGTCTGGTGTAATATTGATGAAGATGGAGGGGTAATCTGGACTATTCGTATATTGAAGGAAGGAAATTGGCAAAACCACCAACTAAAATCAGGAGTCTTGAAAGAAAAAAAAGAGCCGTCGTTCGATCCACGTGTACAAGTCGATACCAAGATTCTCGAGAATTGGATTGACATCCAACTAATGCTAGAACACCGAAAATTAACTATAAAAATAAACCATAAAACAGAAGCCTGCTTTGAACATGATCCCTATCCAAAAAAATTTTATATACAATTTGGGAGTGTGCAGGAAAATCCAGGAGGAGAAGAAGTAGCATCGGAATACAGATATATATATGTAGATGATGTTCCATATCTTTACAGTCCTGAAGGCGTAGAGGATGGGCCAGAAGATATACGGCAGGAAGACGATGTGTTAAACTATGAGGTGTGTCCCGCAACGCTTCAAAATCCACGTCAAGGAGAAGGGGATTTAATCCAGCTCAAAGATGGCAATTTGTTACTTGTCTGGTCCGACTTTTACATGGGCAGAGCAAGAGACTGGTCACCTGCAAGAGTTAGCGCAAAAATCTCAAAGGATGGGGGAAGAACATGGGGGAAACCATGGGTAGCTGTACACCGAGATGAGAAGGTCCCTCTTCCCACACCCAGCGTAAAACTTATTTATGCCAGAAATGGCGATTTGCTGATGGCATATAACGATAAAATAGGAGACGGGGATACTACTTCTGGTTCGGTTCTGCGACGTTCGAAGGATAATGGAAGGACATGGGAAGAATCTGTTCCAATGACGAAAGAGACTAAAATACTTTTTGGTGCTCAAAATGCACGTTTTCGCATATTGCGTTCGGGTCGAATTATACTCTCTGGCAAGTATAGTGAGAATAAAGTGCGCTGGCCTTGTGCGATTTACTCAGATGATGATGGATTTACCTGGAAAGTAGGTACTCATGTACCTGATCCAGGCTTATCCCCAAGACTTAAGGCCTTACAGAATCTAAATGAACCAAGCATTGCTGAACTTGCAGATGGGCGTTTACTTATGACTATGCGTTCTATAGCAGGAGGACAATTCTTTTCCTACTCAAGTGATGGTGGAGAGTCCTGGACAAAACCGTATTTATCTCCTTTGAAAGGATGCTGTGGACCAGCGCAAATTCGAAGGATACCAGGAACGAAGGACATCCTGGCGGTTTGGAACTATGGTACAGGAGATAGAACGCCTTTGACTTCGGCTATTTCCAGCGATGGCGGGAAAACCTGGAAGCATCTGAAATTAGTCGAGAAGAGCAAGTATTATAGCCATGATTATCCAACGATAACCTTTGTTGATGATAAAGCCTATTTAACGTATTTTATTATTCCTCTTCTCCCATCTCTGGAAAAATTTGAATTAGATGCGAGTACACACGGGTTAAAACTAACGGTATTGCCTATTAGCTGGTTTTATCGCAACCTTTGAGCAAAATGAAGGCGATATTACCCTTGGAGAGGCAAAAAAGAAAGCAGGCAATAAGATCTGTCTTATTGGTAACTTTGATCCTCTTATTCTTCAAGAAGGTAGCCTGGAAGATGCGCGAAAGGAAGCAAAACGTTGTCTTGATGAAGGAATGGAAGGTGGTGGCTATGTTCTGGTGATGAAGTTCCACCTACAGCCAAAATTGATAATCTTAAAGCTATGGTAGAAATCGCTAACAAGTATGGACGTTATTGATGTCCTTTAATAATAGAGAGAATGAGTTATGAGTATTACTAAGCCATTACCTGTAAATATTTATTTTGTCTGGCAGTGGTGGGAAAAGTATTATCAAAGATTCCATGAACGACCTAGTGCTATTAACATGAATTGGTTAGATGAAACATATAAAGGCCGTCAGCGTTTCTTATATGATGAATTCGGCCAATTTGGCATTGGCCAGGAAAACCCTGTTTTAGATGGTAATTTTGTCTCGAAAGTTATGCCATTTCATACAATGATTATAGCGGTTGCGTTGGGAATGAAGGTAGAGCTTCAGAATGTCGGAGGGTATACTTGGAAGAGCATGTCAAAAAAACAATTAAAAAAGCTTAAACCTGTGAACATCGCCGATACAATTGCTGGCGAATTGATTCTAAGACAACGACAGGAGCGAGTGGTCCGTTATGGTGTAGCAACCCAGATGGTAGATTTGGCAAGTGTAAGCAATAACGCTTTTATGCTTCGTGGGCAGGAGTTTTATTCTGACCTTATGATCAATAAGGCTTTTGCTCATCATTATCTTGAGGTGATAACAGAAACTATGTGTATGGCATATAAGTTCATCACAGATATTTTTGGTCCTATAGAAGGGTTTCCGCTAGGCAATTGTAATGTCACTATGATGTCACCAGAGCTTTACATAGAGATGATCCGACCGTATGACATACGGTGCGTTGAATATGCAAGTCAATTAACAAAAAAAGAGCCGTCATGTAATCTCCACCATTGTAATGTTAAGGCAGAACCTTTTGCAGAAGCTTATAGTAGGATTCCAGGATTACACTGTCTCCAAGGTTCCCATCTGTCTGATATTAATAAGATTCAGCAGATGATACCTGGTGTTTCTTTCTCTGCTATGCTCAATCCGCAGGATTTATTGTCTAAACCAACTGGACAGATAGAGACTGAGCTGAATCGTTGTCTTGCAGCAGGGGCAGACGATCTGGCAATATGGGATATCGATCCGAATTATAATCTCAAAAGAATGGGAGATCTGTTATATAGAATTGGAAAAATAGCAGTCAACAATGATCGCAAAGCTGAATTTACTATTATTCCTATTACATGGGAGGAATTAGACTGGGAATTCCCAATATATCGTAAAAGATAAAAAAATCAACGAGGAGAAAAGAATATAAACAAGAGATACAGGGAATCAAATCGAATTTTTGAAAGAGTAGCAAAATGGCATATAATTGGTTTACACAAAATCCATTAAAGGTATTTTCAGACGAATCAGTACAAAAGATTCATACCAGCGTTATATGTTTGCTTGAGAAAGTTGGAGTCTGCATTGATTCCGAAGAAGCGCTGATACTACTTAGGGAATACGGGATCCGCTGTGATTTAAAGAAGATGCGGGCATATCCAGATGAAAAGAGTATCCAACGAGCGCTTAAAACTGTGCAAAAAGGTTATAAATTATATAGTCGAAAATTTAATGAACAACAGATGTTAAATATAGACTTAACTACAACTCATACCATCAGCGGTGGAGCAGCATTAAAACTTTACTCTAGAGGAAAGTATACAGATGCAACCAAAAATGACCTGGTAGACATGATTGTTCTTCATGAAAAACTGGATAATATTAATATGCTGATTAATGTGGTAGAACCAACAGATATGAAGGATGAAAATATTTATCCAAAGATTGCAGCAGAATTATTCTGTTATTCTTCAAAACCATTACTTCTTCAGGTAAGTGGTGGAATAGACCTTAAAAAAATCATTCGCATGGCTTCCTTGCTTGTTGACGGAGAAGATAAATTGAAAAAACGACCAATTTTTATGACAGGCATCAATTCTGAGCCGCCATTAAAGATAACTAAAGAAGGGGCAGAAGTATTAATATGTGCTGCTAAGGCAAGTATTCCTGTCTCATTGGGCGCGTATCTTATGGCAGGCGCTACTGGACCGCTTGACGTGGTTGCGAGCATTATTCAAAGAACAGCGACTGTATTGACCGGGCTTGTATTAACCCAGGCTGCTCAGCCGGGAAGCATCTACGATTTTACCTGCCACAGCGGGTCTTGTGATCTTAAAACAGGGGATGTGATTACTATGTCTCCACAAGTCATGCAGATTGTTGCAGGATCCATTCAGATAGGGAGGTATTACGGCCTGATAACTCATTCTTTGGCAGCTACTGAGGCTAATGCCCCTGATGCTCAGGCTTCAGGAGAACGTTTTTTCTCTCTAATTATATCAGTAATGGCAGGAGCTTCTGTTATTCATCATACAACCTCGTGTATGGCAGGTATGGAACTGGCTGATTTTGCTCAATGTGTCATTGACAATGAGATAGCTGGATATGTTCTTGATTTTGCGAAAGGAATAAGCATGGATACTCTTGATGAGGCAGTTCGGGTTATAAAGGACGTTATAGAAGATCCACAATACTCTGCTCTTTCCTTTCTTGGACATCCACATACAGTAAAGTACTGCCGCAAACAGACCTACAAACCAAAACTCTTTTCTATAGGTATGCTATCCAGATGGATGGCCGGAGAAAGGCAATCTCTCTATGAAAAGGCAGAAAAGAAGGTGGGAAAACTTCTTGCCGAAAGACAGGAATTTATTCCGCAGGATGTTAAACAGAAACTTTTTAAATTGGCGCTGGAAGAATCCAGTCATTGAGGAGCAAAAATGACAGCAAAAGAGCGTATTAAGAAGGCATTTGCAAATAATGGCGAACCAGACCGTGTGCCGGTAGAACCGGGTCTTGATTTTGATACCTTGACTGACCTCTCCGGGCTCGATTACTGGGAATACAAAGAACAGGGTCACAACGAGTTCAGCAGTTTGATATCATGGTGCGACCGATTAGGTTTTGATCTCTACCACTATGCAGCTGAGATTCCCGAACCGAACCCTCCTGAGAATGTTAAAGTGTCTACAAAAAGTTGGGAAGAGAAAGATATTCGCATTGCCGAGACAAGCGTTGTAACTTCTCTTGGACAAATATACGAATGTCGTCGCTATCCCCGGAACAATCCCGAATACTCCAACAAAAAATTTATCAAGAATATACATGCTGATTGGCCTGTTTTTCGTGAGTATTTTGGCACTGGCTGGCGAGTTCATCCTAGATATTTTGAAGAATATGCGAGTGTTGGAGATCGCGGGGTTGTCGGAGC
This sequence comes from bacterium, assembly GCA_030652805.1. Lineage (NCBI taxonomy): Bacteria > bacterium. The sequence goes on from JAUSPT010000086.1 coordinate 8,056, forward strand.
TGTCGTTCACAGTCCAATTGACTGGTGGCAGGAATATCGTAATGGCGGAATTGAACAGGTAATTTATGATTTTTACGATACACCAAGAGAGATGGAAGAAATTATTGAGTATTACCAACACCAGAGCTGCGGATACCTTCAGGAGTTAGCGAAGCTGAATCCTAAGCCTGATTTTGTGATGATTCACGGCTCGAATTGTTCTGCGAGCGTGATATCACCGGATATCTTTAAAAAATACGCGCTTCCATATATTAAGGAAGCTGCAACTCTACTCAAAAATGTCGGGATATTGAGTCTATTCCATGTATGCGGCAAGTCCAGAGAATGGCTTGACCTTGTGGCTGATACCGATTTAAACGTGATCGATGCCCTGGAGGTTCCTCCTGCAGGCAATGTTGATTTAGCAGAGGTAAAAAGACTTTATGGTGGGCGGCTTTGCCTAAAGGGAAATGTTTCGGCAATGATAATGGTCTTTGGCACCAGACAGCAGGTTCGCGATGAGGTCAAGCGATGTATAGATTCCGCCGCCTGTGGAGGAGGCTTTATGCTTGGTGTTGGCGATAGCATTGGACCCAAAGCGAATATCGATAATATTGAGGAAATGGTCAAGACAGCTATTGAATATGGGAAACTCTAAACAAACTCAAAAACAGTTTAGGATAATTGCACTCTATAATATCCATGCGTAAAGCAGAAATTATTATAAAAAAAGGGGAAAAAATGATAAAATTTTCTTTTATGAGTTTTTCATGTCCTGAACTTGATCTGGATGAAATGATGGCAGTTGCAAAAAGGTATGGTTATGACGATTTCCTGAGTGGTGAATGGATTAATTGGGAGCCTTACGAAACACATCTGCCTCGTGAACTATCAACAATGAAACGCTACGAACAGGAAGCTTCATAAGGAGAAAAGTATTATGATAGACATTCATATGCATATTGGAAAATTGTATTTTGATAAACCGCTGGAGCCAGCACAATTATTAGATTTTATGGATAAAAATGGTATTGAGAAGGCGGTGCTTCTACCCATTGAAAATCCGGAAGCCACAGTTTACTATGTAACGACTGAATATGTTCTTGATATTTGCGAGAAATACCCTGATAAATTTATTCCTTTCTGTAATGTAGACCCACGAAGAGTTCAAGTTGACAGAATAATAAAAGAGTATAAAGAAAGAGGCTGCAAAGGATTTGGAGAACTTCTGGCAGGGCTCTATGTGGATGACTTGCGGATGCAGAAGATATATAAGACATGCGGAGAGTTAGGATTACCGATTATTTTTGATCTTTACAGCATAACTTGTCTTGATGATATTGGGCTTCCCAGATATGAGAATATGATAAAAAGGTTCCCTAAAACTATATTTATTGGTCATGGTCCGCATTTCTGGGCGGAGATTTCTTCAGACTTTGACTTGATAAAAATAAGTTATCCAAAGGGAAAAGTAAAAAGTCCTGGAGCAGTTGAAAGAATTCTTTCAAAATATCCCAATGCCTATGCTGATATATCCGCTGGCAGTGGATTTAATGCTTTAACGAGAGACCCTGAATTTGGCTATAGGTTTCTTGAAGAATTTCAGGATAAACTATTTTTTGGGTCGGATATCTGTAATATTAACCAGATCGATAAAGTTAATGAGAACAGTTTTTATTTAAACAATGCTTTAAAAGAAGGGAAAATATCTAAGCTGGCATACAAAAAAATAGCTGAGGGTAATACCAAAAGAATTCTGAAGCTATAAAAAAGAAAAAAAGAATGAGAAATAATACGTCAAAACTGGCTATTAACGGTGGGGAACCTGTGCGAACAAGACCGTTGCCATCTGCTTATTTAGGAACACAAGTCATGGGCAAAGAAGAACTTAAACTGCTAACCGAAGTTATTGAAACACGGCTGCCTTTTCGCGATTATGGGGATGGCACACCACACATGGTAAATGATTTTGAGAGACTTGCTCGTGAGTATTTCGACGTGCCTTATGCAGGAGAAAAGAAATTTGAATTGCCATAATTTTCTTGATGATAAAATAAAAACAAAAAAACCTTGCTTTTGCGAAAGAATTTACTAGAATTTTCAGTATATTAGATATTTTGATATACTTAGTGATATGTTAAAGTAGAATTTTACTGAGGTAATGAAATGCTACATAGCATGACAGGATTTGGAAGCGCAGAAGTGTGTTCTAAGTTTGGATACTTTTTAGTAGAGATTCAGAGTCTAAATTCCAGGTTTTGTGATATTGTTGTAAAACTTCCCAGCGAGCTCTCAATGTTTGAGATAAGACTAAGGAAACTAATTGAAAAAAAACTTGCTCGCGGAAGGATTAGTTTTTTTCTCAAATGGACTAAATCTGATGACTTCCAACTTCCTCACATTAATAAGACACTGGCGACAATCTACTCTGATAGGCTAAAGCTACTGAAAAAAGAACTTAAATTAACAGGGGAGATAGACATTCAAACACTGGTGCGCTTTGACGGTGTTATATATACTGAAGACGCAAAAATACAAGGAGAAAAGGTATGGGCTGATTTAGAAAAGGACATTAATAAGGCTCTGAATAGCGTTAATCTGATGCGTATGAAAGAAGGCACACTACTTCAGAAAAACATAATAAAATATGTAAATAGCATAAAAATAAGCATGAAAAAAATAGAAAACAGACAGCCAATTGTACTTAAAAAATCCAGAGAAAAACTAATCAAAAGCATGAAAGAAACATTGAAGAAGTTAAATATAGGTGACTCAGGAACAATAGACAAAGAGAAGTTTCTGCATGGACTACCAATATACACTAATTGTACGGACATTTCCGAAGAGATTACAAGAATAAGAAGCCACATACACCAGTTTTTAAGTTTGGTTAATTCGTCTAAAATAACTGGAAGGAATCTTGATTTTATAGTTCAGGAACTCAACAGAGAAATAAATACACTAGGCTCAAAAGCGAATGACGTAATTATTGCTAGAGAGGCCATAACAGTAAAAAACAAACTGGAAAAAATAAAGGAGCAGATACAAAATGTCCTCTAAAAAGGGTCTATTAATCGTTATATCCGGCCCTTCTGGAGTAGGGAAAACCACTTTAAGGCAAAAGTTATTAACCCAATATCCTGAAATAAAATATTCAGTATCTGTTACAACAAGAAGACCACGAAAATCGGAACTCAATGGACATGATTATGTGTTTGTGTCTATGAAAAAGTTTAAGAAGGATATTGAAAAAGGGTGCTTTGCAGAATGGGCTGAAGTAGGAGGCAACCTTTACGGTACTTCAAAGAACTTTATAGAAAATACTATTAATTCTGGATATGACGTTCTTTTGGATATAGATGTTCAAGGTGCATCTCAACTTAGAAAATTGTATTATGAAAATGGTGTTTTCATCTTCATAAGTCCACCTTCTATTGATACATTGAGAAACAGATTGAACTTGAGAAAAACTGATTCTGAGCAAGAAATAGATGCAAGAATTATGCTTGCAAAAAAGGAAATTAAAGAGCGCAATAATTATAATTATGTACTAGTAAATAAAGATCTAAACAAAACACTAGAAGATCTATCTCGCATAATCAGCTCTGAAAAGCACAACAAGATGAATAGAAAAAATGAAAATAGAAAATAGAATAAAGTGTTATTTTTTTGCCAAATGCTTTTTTGAAACTTCTACCAGGCGCTCAAATGCTATAGGATTTGTTATCGCTAAATCAGCAAGAATCTTCCTATTCAATTCTACTTTTGCTTTTGTAAGACCATTTATGAAAGCACTGTAGGACAATTTATACGGCCTCACTGCTGCGTTTATTCGCACAATCCATAAGCTTCTAAAATCTCTTTTCTTTACTTTGCGATCCCTGTACGAATAAACAAGCCCTCTTTCTACAGTTTCTCTCGCAGTCCTGTAATTCTTGCCGCGTCTTCCCCAGTAGCCCTTTGCCATTTTAAGAAATTTTTTGTGTCTTCTTTTGGAAGCAACAGCCCCCTTTACTCTACTCATACTATACTCCTAAAAGCTTCCTTATTCTTTTGTGATCCCCTTTAACTAGAATGGCAGGACTTCGTAAATGCCTCTTTCTTTTTGTGGTTTTCTTGGTCAAGATATGACTGGTATATGCTTTTCTTCGTTTTATTTTCCCTTTTCCAGTCAGCTTAAATCTCTTAGCTGCTCCACGATGTGTCTTTAACTTTGGCATATAATCCTCATCACACCTACTGCTTTTTTTCTGTACTCCCTTTTGGGCTTAATACCATAACCATAATTCTCTTACCAAGCGAAGAAATAGGCTGATCTATCTCTCCTTGCTCAGACACATCCCCGGTAAGCCTTTCGAGTATCCGTCTGCCGATCTCTTTATGAGACATTTCTCTGCCGCGGAACATAAGTGTTATTTTAACCTTGTTCCTGTCTGCAAGGAATTCCTTAACATGTCTTAACTTTACCTGATAATCGTTTTCTTCTATATTCGGTTTAAATTTAATTTCTTTTAATTCTACGGTCTTCTGTTTTTTGCGGGCTTCCTTTCCCCGTTTTATTTGCTCATACCTATACTTATCATAATCCATTACCCGGCAAACCGGGGGAGAAGACTCCGAGGAAACCTGAACCAGGTCAAGACCTTTTTCTTCTGCAATTCTTAAGGCATCTTCAATAGCCAAAATTCCGAGCTGTTCCTTATCCAACCCAACCAATCTTACTTGTTTTGCCCGTATCCCCCGATTTACTTCAGCAAACTTCTTTATTTACTAACTCCTTTTTCTCTGTTATATTATTTACGAAGCTTCAATTTATCAATAACTGTTAAGTATCTTTTGGCATCTTTCTTTTTAAGATAATCCAGCAAGCGTCTCCTGTTTCCTACAAGTTTCAACAACCCACGCCTTGAATTATGGTCTTTTTTAAAACTCGAAAAATGCCTTGTTAAATTATTAATTCTCCCTGTTATCAAAGCAATCTGAACCTCTGGAGATCCGGTATCGCCTTCATGTGCCATAAACTTTACTATGACTTCTTTTTTCTCATCCGTGGATATTGCCACTTTCAATCCTTTCTATAGACTTGCATTCATTCGCTAGATTGTACCATAGCAGTGTTCGTATGTAAAGCTCAAAAAACCAAAAGCTTAACCCTGAAAATCATATTTTTCTAAAATCTTCCTTGCTTGAGCCGCATCACAAATTATCTGCTTTTTTGCATACTCCCTGCACTGAAATTTGAATCTATCCCGCAATTTTTTAATAAAAAAAACCTCTATAGTTTTTCCGTAAAGGTCTGCTTTAAGACCGAATATATATACTTCTAGAAAAAATTTGCTATTATGTTTTCTTGCATCTAGTACAGCTTTATAGACTGAACGTTTATTATTTATGTGTATTATGGCATATGCTGCATACACTCCTTCCGGCGGCGTTACTTCATTATCACAATATATATTAGCAGTAGGGAAATCTATATCCCTGGAAATTCCACAGCCTCTGGAGACGTTTCCCATTACCGAATATCTGCGCCCAAGCAATCTAGATGCCTTGTCTAAATTTCCTTCCCTGATACATTCCCGAACTTTGGTACTGCTAACAATTTCACCTGAAATTTTCACAGGCTTTATAATGCCAACACTAAAGTTATTTTTCTCACCCATTTGCTTTAGTAACTTCACATTTCCCTGTTGACCAACACCGAATCTATAGTTGAATCCTACATATATTTTCTGAACATGGAGATAATTACATAGAACTTCTAATACAAACTCCCGAGCTCCCATACCTGCAATTGAGGTAAAATCTATAGATACACAAACGTCTATCCCTGTTTTTTCAATAAGTTTTATCTTATGTTCTTCAGACGTAAGCAGTAAATCCATTACTCCTGGCTTTAGTACTTTAATAGGATGCGGTGTAAATGTCAGAATAATACTTGTCCCATTAATTTTTTTAGCTTCCTCTATTACTCTGTCAATAATCCTCTTATGACCAACATGCATACCATCAAAATTACCCATTGCCAGCACTGCACGTGGATATCTATCTTTTAAGGGAACAAGTTTCTTTATAATATCCATACATCTTTCAGATCTTTAGTATCCAGTACGTTATTCAGCGTCAGAGAATCCCTAACATGAAAACTCCCAATCTGAATTCTTCTCAGATCCTTAAGACACGCTCCATAGCCAAGCTTTTCTCCAATTGTATTAGCAAGAGTGCGGATATATGTTCCCTTAGAACATGCAACACGAATGGAAATTTCAGGGATATTGATACTTAACAATTCTATGCTATAAATATGTACCTTGCGTGGTTCAGGATTTACTTTTATCCCCTTTCTGGCCAGTTTATACAATCTCTCTCCTTTGTAATGAACAGCTGAATACATAGGCGGTATCTGAGAGATATCTCCGGTTAAGTCTTCTAAAATACTGGATAATAATTCAGTATCAACCTTCTCTACCTTAATTCTTCTTATTATTTCCCCTTTAATGTCCTGAGTATCGGTTGTAGTTCCCAGTAAAAGCGTTCCTTCATATGTTTTTTTTTGTTCTGTCAGAAAACTTGCTTTTTTAGTAGCTCTTCCGAGACAAATCAGTAAAACTCCTGTTGCGTTAGGATCCAGAGTTCCAGCGTGGCCGACCTTCTTTATTTTGAAGTGGCCTCTTATCTTAGCTACAACATCGTGCGATGTCCAGTCTTTTGGTTTATCTATATTTAAAATTCCGTCCATAAATACTCCTGCCATAGGCATCAACTGCCACAACAACTGGAAACTCTTTCAGTTCCAGCTTATAAATCGCCTCACATCCTAGATCTTTATAAGCTACAAATTTCTTGCTTTTTACCTTTTGAGACAAAAGCGCTCCTGCACCACCTATTGCAGCAAAGTATACGGACTTATACTTGCGAAGCGCACTTATAACGTCTGCTGATCTCTGACCTTTACCAATTACTCCTCCAAGCCCAGCGCCAAGTAACATTGGAGTATATTTATCCATTCTGAGACTCGTAGTTGGCCCGCATGAGCCTATGATTTTCCCTTTTTTGGCAGGCGTAGGCCCTGTGTAGTAGATTATCTGATTATGCAGATCAAAGGGTAATTTCCTCTCTTTCTTGATTGCCTCTACTAACCTTTTGTGAGCCATGTCCCTCGCTGTATAGATAGCACCACTTATAAGAACTCTATCGCCTGCTCGCAGACCACACCTGAGCTCTTTCGTTAAAGGGACATTCACTATTTGTGTTTTTTTCATAGCATCACACTTGCATGTCTTGACACATAACAGCCAATATTCACTGCAACAGGCAATCCTGCAATATGAGTAGGATATGTCTTTATATTTACACTTAAAGCAGTTATGCTGCCTCCAAAGCCTTGAGGCCCAATACCAAGCTTATTTATTTCTATAAGTATTTGTCTCTCTAATCTGGCTATTTTTGCATCCGGATTATGTACGTTGAGAGGCCTTATTAAAGCCTCTTTAGCAAGCATTGCTGCTTTTTCAATTGTTCCCCCGATACCAACACCCACTATGCTTGGTGGGCACGGGTTAGCGCCTGCCTGTTTTACTGTATCTACAACAAATTTCTTCACTCCTTCCGCCCCTTCCGTCGGTTTAAGCACAGTCAGTTTGCTCATATTCTCACTTCCAAATCCCTTGGGAACAACAGTAATCCTGATTTTGCTTCCAGAGGTGATGCTTGTATGTATAACAGCAGGCGTATTATCTCCTGTATTCTTGCGGACAAATATTGGATCATCTACAATAGAACTACGCAGATATCCTCTTTTATACCCAACTCTTACCCCTTTATTTATTGCATCAGTAAGCCTGCCTCCTGTTATATGAACATCCTGCCCTATTTCCACAAAAACAACTACCATGCCTGTATCCTGACAAATAGGAACCTTCTTCATTTTAGCTATACGCAGGTTACGCATTATCTGGAGAAAACAATACTTGCCAAGCTCAGACTTCTCTCTGATCTTTGCCTTTTTTATTTTATCCGTAACATCTTTGGGGAGTTCATAATTGGACTTAACACAAAGCTCAGCCACTGCGTCTGTTATTGTTTTTATTTTAACAATTCTCATAATCATAAATCCTTACTACTTATCGCTGGTATAACTTGCACAGCTATCTGTGCTTTCCCATACCCTTACCTCTTTTACTAAAAGCTTCTCAGGAATATTGGGAATCAGTTCTGAAAAAATATGCTCTGCAATTACTTCTGAGGAGGGGCTACGCCCCCTTAAAAACTGCAAGTCATCAAGGTTTTTATGATCCAGTCTACTTATAATTTCTCTTAATATCGCTTTTAGCTCGTCAAAATCCATCAACATGCCGCTTTTATCAAGACCTTTTCCACATACAAATACCTCAACTTTCCAGTTATGTCCATGAAGATTCTCGCATTTGCTTTGCGCAAACTTAAGGCTATGCGCCGCGGCAAAAGAATCAGTTACTCTCACTGTATACATTTCACTCTCCCTTCTGTTTTTCAACCTCATTCTTGTATTCCAGAATACCCTGTGCAATCACCTGTGCCACTTTTTTCCTATATGAAGATTTTTTTAGTAATTTAGCTTCATAATAATTGGAAATAAACCCTACTTCAACAAGAACAGCCGGCATGTATGCTTTTCTAAGCACATAGAACATTGTATCTTTCACGCCCCTGTCCTTGGAACGCATGTGTCTGATAAGGCTCTCATGAATACTCCCTGCAAGCTTCATGCTCTCTTTTCTAAGAGAACCACTCTTATTTCGCGCTTTGTCGGGATAATATGTTTCTATTCCCATCATTTTTTTGTCCCATGCTGCGTTTGCATGAATACTCACAAAAATATCGGCTTTGTACTTTTTGGCAAGTTCTACTCTATGCTTTAAAGAGATGAACTTGTCTCTTTCTCTGGTTAAAATTACCCTTGTATCAGTGCCCCTGAGATATTTTTTTACCTGTTTTGCGATATCCAGATTAATATCTTTTTCCTTGATCTTATATGCAAATATTAACCCTCTTCTATGTTTTCTAACCGCCCCCGAGTCATGTCCTCCGTGACCCGGGTCTATAACAATTATCTTAATTTTTTGCTTATCGCTTACTTTTATGAAGTCAAGAACAAGGCGGTCAGGATTCTTAAGATAGAATATATTATATGAAGCATTTCTGGCATTAAGCTTGAAAACAGCGTCTATGGAATGATAAGCAGGCTTTAATTTTACTTTCTTAACAATGCGGTCATTAATCGTAACATGCGGATATATAGGGAAAAACAGGAAATGTCTTATTTGGCTGAACTTGTTTACAGGGGTTATATTATGAAGTCTGATATGAATTTCCCCTGAACCTGTTTTTTCAATTGTATATGTTATTGCCTTTTTTGAGTCAAGAACGATTCGCGTCTTGTTAGGATAAGAATGATACCTCGCATTCTTGAGTATGTTAGGCGCGCAATAGGCGCTATAACTTGCGCTCAGTATTAATGCACTGGACACAAAAATCCGAAACATTGCTTTGATCATTTGTCCATTATATATAAAAAAAGCACCCCATACAACTTTAGTATGATGCGCTCTTTATGGGTGGGTTTAGAATTGACTTGGTTTTCTCATTATAAACAGATACTTGAATCCTCTCAAATAGAAATTGAATTGCCTTGCTCTGTTGTGCCAAACTCCTGTGTTTGATGTTTGATTGTGTCTTGTCAAACAAACAATGTCCATTGGTTCAAAATATTTTAACACATTTATATTTTCTTCGTTTTTTTAAGTTGCTTTTCAAATTCTTTCAATCCATCATAAATTTCATAGAAATAACGTTTGCTTTCTGATGGTATATGTATACGAGCAGTCGTGCCATTAATATAAGTATGTGCATGATTATGTCTCATTGGTTTTAAATTACCCAAAGAACCCTCGAAAATTTCTCTTTTACGATAATTAACTTTTTTTTCTATTTTTTCCACTCCAACAATCCCATCTACTTTTATAAGCATCTCTCTAAAATGCTTATGATATTCAAAACCATGATTTTGTTTAATTATTCTTTTGTTTAGATATTCAATATTTTTTTCTTCTTTTAATTTTATTTTAAAACTTATTAAGATATCATCCATGCTTTGTTCAATCCAGCCACACAATTCCATTAAAGCCAATTTAGAATAGAATTTTTCCAAATCACTGTTTCCTTCTTTTATTGCCTTACAATAAAGTTTATCTAGTTTTTTAAGCTCTTTTAAAATATAGGTTTTTTTCACCATATTTTTATTTTTCACCAGAAAATTTTTTTTGTGCTGTATTTAATCGTTCAATTACTTTTACTTTACTTGAGATGCCTTCACGAATATTTTCTTCTAAAAATGGGGTGCTTTGTCTTAATTTATTATAATATCCTTTAACAGTCTTTTTGTTCTGCTCTTTTAAAATTTTAATATTTTTAGCAACACCAAACATTAATGCTTCCATAACTACATTACTAATCTTTGGGAAAGATTCTTTGTTAGAAATTTTATAATAAATTAATTCTATAGTAGCGTCAAAAATTTCTTTCTTTTTTTCTATTTCTTGTTTTGCTAAATACCTATTTTCAAACATATAGTCATTCAAAAAAGAAGCTAGTCTTCCTTTATAATTATTGTGATTATCTATAAATGAAAAGAATCTTAATATTAATTCCACTTTTTTAAAACGATCTCTTTTATTATTTTTTGCACCAAAAAGTTCTTTCCATTTTTGGTTTTTATCACATTCTTTCAAAAAGTCATTAAGCGAACCACTATATATTGCATTTCTTATTTCTTGGTTACTAAGCTTAAGTCCTCCTGCATTCAACCGATGGAAAATCATGAATATATATTCCTCATGATCTTTTTTAGTATAATCACATCTCAAGATAGTTATTGGAAGAGTAAAATTTTCTACAAGACTATATAATTCAGGGTACTTCGTTTTAATTTCAGAAGCTTTTTTCCCGGCAATATTTTGATTTATATCCGATATTTTAGATAATATCCATTCATCTTCACTAAGAAAACGAATAATAGTATACATGCGCTGAAGCCCATCAATGATTTTCCATTTTTGGATTTTGTTGTCTAAACTAAAACACATACTCGGTATTGGTAATTGTTTCATAAGAGAATCAATAAAACGAGTTTGATCTGATTCTGTCCAAACTATATTCCTTTGATAATCTGGTTGGATCTCTAATCTTCCGCTCTTATGCATTCTATATAAATCTGCACATGAACGAAGTTCATTAAAGGCAAAAATATCTTCCGGAGGTATTTTTTCAGAATCAACTTGATATAACAAATCATCTTCTATTTTTTCTAATTTTTCCAATTGTTTACCCCCCATATAATTTTATTTAATACTAAATTTAATTAACAAAAATCAATCGCGTCTTCTTCCTCGTCAGTTAATCCGCATTTTTTAAGAGCATCTGTATAACATAAAAGCGCGCTTCTTTCTGGATGATAATCTTCTGGATGATAATTGACAATGCTCTCGCCCAAAGAATCAACTAATCTCTCTAAATCTTTTTTAGGCATTTTTTCAATTTTTACGCTGGGACAATATTCTTCAATCGCTTCCATAATACTGCATAACGCTTCTTCTCTATCAAGCTGCAAAACCAACTTATTAGGATCAATTCCTTTTCGTTTCAATAATTCTTTAGCATTCATATTTTGATGCCTTTTATTCAGGGACAGCTAGCCCTATTTTTTGCAACGGCAAATAGTTGAAATAATAGGAACAGCCGTTTATTGAAATAATATAATCCAGAACATCTTTATATTCAGTCTTTTTAAACCAATCATTTAAAATATAGATATACTGCACCTCAACATTTAATTGCGATAAAAGTTTTCTGTATTGTTTGATTTTAAAATCACATGTCTGCAATTTCTCATCCGTAGAACCAGCGATTTCTTGAAACTTTATCTCAAGAATAAAGAAAGTATTGTTGATTATAACAAATATTGCATCATCTGGTAAAAGTTTTCTAGAGATAAATTTTCTGTAATCTATCTTATTTTCTTTTAAATAGTTATATAATCCATGCTTTTTAAAAGCCAAAGCTACCTCTTCTCCGTTATAAAAAATTCTATTTTCTTTAACGCTATAATTCTGTTGAGTTTTTATAAAAGTTAGAAAATCAACTTTACCCTCAAAGTAAAGTCCTGTTTTTGTATTGGCTCCGCCTATTCCGCCTTTTTTCATAAAATTATTTTCCCCTAAGTTTATTTTTTAAATTTTTATCTAATTCTTCAAATCTTTTAATTGATAAATCAAGATAGCTCTTTTCTGTATCAATACCAATAAAATTTCTTCCATAAAGATAAGCGGCCAATCCTGTTGTTGAGCTTCCTGTAAAAGGATCGAGAATTGTATCGCCTTTATTCGTGCTTGCTAAGACGATTCTTTTAAGTAAGTCGAAAGATTTCTGCGTTGGATGCTTGCCGAATTTTTTTTCAATAGATTTGGGCGTGTTGATTGACCAAACTGATCTCATTTGCAATCCTGGCTTTTTTAGCTGATCTTCAGGCCAATCTCCGTCTTTCATCAACTTATAATTAAAAGTGTGTTTTGCTTTTTTGTCTTTTCTTGCCCAAATTAGAGTTTCGTGACTGGCAGTAAAAAAGCGGCAGCTTAAATTAGGGGAAGCGTTCGGCTTAAACCATGCAACATCATTCAAAATATGGTAACCGGCCATTTGTAAAGCGAAACCGCATTGATAGATTGAGTGATAGGTTCCACTAATCCAAATTGTTCCGTTTGGTCTTAAAATTTTTTGACATGCTTTTATCCATTCAACATGAAAATCAAAGTTCTTTTTCAAGCCATTGCTTAAATCCCAATCACCCTTTTTAACACTAACCATTTTGCCATTCTGGCAAGTAAAAGTACCGCTGGAGAGAAAATAGGGAGGATCGGCGAAAATCATATCAACTGGATTTTCCGGAACTTCTTTTAAAAATTTCAGAGAATCAGCTTGATAAAGCTTAAATCTTGGTTTTTCGTAGTATGGTTTAATCATTATTTTCCTGGTGGAGGTGGCGGGAGTCGAACCCGCATCCAAAAGTACAGTTACAGCAGCATCTACATGTTTATTCCGCTATTTAGCTCTCGTCTCTTATAACCTCCAGCGAACAGGATGTTACAGAAACTAGTTTGATAAAATCTCAACAGACCGCCTCAAACAAAACAATCTGTCCAGCCTGTTAATCGGCGCCTATTCTCACTCTACAGGCAAGAACAAGATAGACGTAACTGCTATTTAAGCAGCTAAAGCCAACTGTTCGTCGGCAATTAAGTTGTATTGCCAGGTTTTTTTCGAGGCCACCCAGCACCCTCGACATGCAACTTCCGCACCTTCTACTCCTGTCGAAGCCGTATCACCCCCTACTTTTCAATGATCTATTGTTATTATATTCTTTTTTGATGCTGTTTTAAAGCCTTTTCTGTTTCCCTGCTTATAACTTTCTTCTTTATCGCATCGCGTTTATCATACAGTTTCTTGCCTTTTGCAAGAGCAATTTCTATCTTTGCCCTGCCTCCTTTAAAATAAATCTGCAGAGGCACTAATGTAAGTCCCTTCTGGGAAGTCTGTCCAATAAGGCGTTTTATCTCCTGCTTATGAAGCAAAAGCTTGCGAATTCTAAGAGGATCGTGATTAAGGTTGCTTGCCTGCTCATAGGGATTTATATGCATGCTGTGTATGAAAACCTCTGCATTTTCAATCTTTGCAAACGCCTCCTTTATATTTACGCCTCCTGTACGCATTGATTTTACTTCGCTGCCATTAAGAGCAATCCCTGCCTCAAAAGTTTCCAATACATGATACTCGTGCCTTGCGCGCTTATTAACTGCTACAACTTTTATCTCTGTCATAAGAGAAATTGTATCATTTTGACTGAGAAAATTCTATATGCTATATTAAATATCAAAGAGTTCTGCAAAATGGAGAATTAAAGGAAAAAGAAAAAGAGATAGAGAATAAAAAAAGGCAGAAACATACATCAAAGGTAGAAAAAAGAATGTTAAAGAGATTTTCAGAAGGAATTAGACGATTTAAGACATAGTTTAC
>JAUSPT010000087.1 GCA_030652805.1 bacterium
CAAGGAGTTATCCACAATATGCACATAATTAACAAAAAGAAAAAGTTTGATCAAAAAGAAAAATTTACTACTACTAATCTTAACAAAATAGGACATTTCTAAATGTTTTAAAAGCGGACATTTCTAAATGTGGTTGACAAATAGTCTTGTCAATGTATCCCAATTGTGCTATATTGATGGCAAATGGAGGATAAAATGTCTAAGACAGCAACAATCAGAGCTCGAATTGAACCAGATTTGAAGAACAATGCGGAACGTCTATTCCATAGACTTGGTATTTCAGCAACTCAGGCGATTACAATGTTCTATCGTCAGGCAACATTGCGAAAAGGGCTCCCTTTTGATGTTGTAATTCCTAATAAAACCACGCTCAATACATTCGAAAGCGCCGATTCCGGACGAGATCTAATCGTGTGCAAGAATGCAGACGACATGTTTAAGAAGCTGGGAATCTGATGCTCGCACCTGTCTATACCAGACAGTTTGAGAAGGATATCAAACGAAGCAAGAAGCGGGGCAAAAATCTCGAAAAATTCAAGATCATTGTCAGCACACTTCTTGAAGGCAGGTCTCTTGATCCAATTCATCGTGACCATGGTCTTACTGGAAACTATACAGGTCGTCGAGACTGCCATATTGAATCTGACTGGTTACTGATTTATAAGAAAGACAAGAAGTATATCAGATTTGAACGAATGGGAACTCACTCCGACCTCTTTAAAAAGTAAATATTTACACAACTTAAAACAATTTCTTTGTCATTCTCTGACTTGGTCGAGGAATCCAGTAGGGGACAGGCATGCCTGTCCCTTTGCTTTTCTTTAATCTCAGACAGATATTTAAAATAATAGGGTTATGTGATACAATTTAATCAATATTCAAGGAGCAAAAATATTGATTAAATCAGGGAGCCTTTTGTAAATTGACGAGGATTATAAAATAGCATGAATGCATCCCCAATCAGACGTTGGAAATCTCCCTATATTTATCTGGGCATCATCCTTATTTTTGCTTTCTCTCTTAGACTCTCTTACCTTCTTGAATTCTACCCAACTGTCTTCTTCAATGCCAGTTTAATGAAAGGACTGGACCAAAAAACCTTTGATGTCTTGGCAAACAATATTGTAAAAAATCCATGGATTGGGGACGGTAACGTTTTTTATATAGCTCCAGGCTATCCCTATTTTGTTGCTGGAATTTATAAAATGTTCGGTAGTAGTAATTATTTTGCCGTTGCTTTTATTCAAATTCTTCTGGACACCCTTCTTTGTCTCCTTTTATTCTTCCTGGGTAAATGGCTTTTTAATAAAAGAGTGGGCCTTCTTGCCGCTTTCTTTGCCGCCTTTTATCGACCATCCATCTTTTATTCTGTGCCCCTTTTAAGCGATAGTTTGATTCTATTTTTAAATATTTTTACTATCTTTATCATTTATTGGGCATTAAGGAAAAAAGATTATAAAAGGTGGATTTTAGGGGGTTTGGTGCTGGGATTGGCCGCTTTGGCTAAACCAACCATTCTGCTGTTTCTTCCTTTTTTGCTCATTGGATTGTTGGTATATCCAAAAAAGAAATTTAATCCATTTTTATCCTGGACAATTGTCGTTCTCTTAATGTTAATAATCATCTCTCCTGTGACAGTCAGGAATTGGCAAACATCTTCTGAATTTATTCCTATCTGCTCCAATGGACCGATTAATTACAAGATTGGCAATAGCATTGATTCAATCGGTCTTTTTATGTATCCCAAGGAACCTTTAGCACCTGTTTTTTCCAAGGTTTTCTGGAAACTTCAGGGAAAAAAATTTATGTTCTTTTTCAACAGTTATGAATGGCCGCAGAATCTGAATATCTACCTCTTGACCAAAATCACCAAAAGCCTTAAATTTCCATTATTTAGTTTTGGTCTTCTCATCCCCCTGGGTATTCTTGGTCTATTTCTTTCTTTAAATAAAAAATCTCTTCTTTTATTCTTCTTTACCCTATGCAATATCCTCTGGGTTGTCGCCTTTCTTGTTACCTCCCGTTATCGGCTCCCTGCAGTAGGGTGTTTAATTTTGTTCGCTGCCTTCTCAGTAGATTGGTTGATTAATAATAGTAGAATAAGAAAACAGCGTCACTTATTTTGCCTTGTTCTTTTAACAACGTTGATTTTATTCCTTTTTATTAATCGTGATTTTAAAAGGCCAAAAATCAGGAAAAAGGATTTTTCAAATTTAAAGTATTTAACCCCAGAAAATGTTAATTATGATACTAAACAAGGTAGATTAGGGCTTGCCTGTAAAAAGGCGAAGACATTTGTTAATCTCTGTCCTAATGAATCAGAAAGTCATCAAGCATTGTCCATTGTTTATTTAAATCAGAAAAAATTCGCTCCAGCTTTTTTAGAAATTAAAGAAGCTCTTCGCCTTAATCCTTCAAGTCAATCGGCTAAAGAAATTTTGAGTTTTTTTCAGGAGAAAAATGATTCTAAATAAGGATAAATATGGACAGCGACCTTTAAAAAACAATGTCAAATCTTAAACATCTGGATTCCCCGATTAAATCGGAGAATGACGTAATAAAGCAAAGGGATAGGCATGCCTGTCCCCTACATAAAAATCACAAGAAGAAAAGGGGATTGGGCTCAAAATATTGAGCCCCTACTACACAATCCCGAAAGCGTTAGGGACTTTGTCTCTCGGCAATGACGGAAGGAACATTATTATGACCACAGATACAATAGCAGCAATATCAACTTCGCTTGGCGAGGGTGGAATAGGGATTATAAGGCTAAGCGGGCCGGATGCAATAAAGATTGCCTCAAAAATATTCAAGCCAAAGAAAAACATAAATCTAGAAAAGCAAAAATCTCATACGCTTCATTTTGGATATATTATTAAGGGAAAAACTGTTCTTGATGAAGTACTGGTTTCCGTAATGAAGGCTCCTCATTCATACACAAAAGAAGATGTTGTGGAGATTAATTGTCATAGCGGGGTTTTAATTTTAATATCTATTCTAGAGCTTGCATTAAGACACGGTGCACGTACAGCGCAGCCGGGTGAATTTACTAAAAGAGCGTTTTTAAACGGTAGAATAGACCTGTCACAAGCTGAGTCAGTAATAGACTTGATAAGAAGCATGTCGTCAAAAGGATTGAAATTAGCAGCGCAGCAGCTATCAGGCAAATTATCTGTTAAAATAAAAAAATTACGTATAGAATTGCTTGATTTACTGGTGCGTATAGAAGCATTACTTAACTTTCCCGAGGATGAAGTTAGCTCAATAAGCAGAGGTACTATATTATCTTCAGTTAAGAAGATGCAGAAAAAGATTGAGGCTTTAATTGACACTGCTGATCAGGGGGAGATTTTTAGGCATGGGGTAAGGACTGTTATTGCTGGCAAACCAAATGTTGGGAAATCCAGCCTTTTGAATATGCTTATGGAAGAAGAGAGAGCCATAGTAACAGAGATTCCCGGAACCACAAGAGACACAGTAGAGGGGCACATTCACATACAAGGACTTTCCTTCATACTAATAGACACTGCCGGCTTACAACCTGTAAGCAATATTGTAGAAAGAATAGGCATTGCCAGAAGCAAGAAAAAACTCTTAGAAGCTGACCTTATACTCTTCATGTTAGATGCAAACACCACGATTGATTCCAATGATAAGAAACTGTTTGAACTTGTTGAAGGGAGGCATACTATTGTACTGCTTAATAAAATAGATCTACCATCTAAAACAAAGATATCTGATATTTATAAACTTGTTCCTAAAGGGATAATTTTAAGAATATCTGCAAAGGAGGAAATTGGAATCGATGAGCTCAAAAACACAATGTTTGATATAACATTATCTAAGTTTAAGCACCATCAGTCCTCTGTATGTGTTAATATGAGACATAAGGAATCGCTGTTAAATGCGCAAAAGAGTTTAGATCATGTTATTCATACTATGACAAGAACAAAATTAACCGAAGAGTTTGTCTCTCTTGACCTGAAGAATGCTCTGGACTCTCTTGGCCAAATAACAGGAGAAACAGTGAATAATGAAGTGCTGGATAGAATATTCGCAAAATTCTGTATAGGAAAGTAACTATGAAGTTTGATATTTATTTTCATGCGCCGTTTGATATGCTTCTTAAACACCTGAAGGATATAGCGGATTATCACATTAATCTTGAAATATATATAAATCCTGCTGAGCTGGATTGCTTACCTCTTAAGGAAATGAGAAAGGTTAAAAACTTTTGTTTAGAAGAAGATATAAGAACCAGTTGTCACGGCCCATATATTGACTTAAATCCGGGAAGCGAGGATCCAAAAGTAAGAAGTCTAACAAGGGAAAGATTTGTTCAGTCTATTCAGTTTTGTAATAAAATGGACATAAAGAATCTGGTGTTGCATACTGGATATTCACCAGCTTTTCATGAATCAATTAAAGATATCTGGTTTGAGACATCATTGGATTTGTGGAAAGAGATAAAAACTATTGCAGAAGAAAAAGAAATTAAGATAGCAATTGAAAATTGCCTGGAAAATTCTCCGGAAATAGTTATCCGACTTCTTAATGAAATTGGTTCAGAGAACTTTGGTATGTGTTTTGACATTGCGCATTTTAATGTATTTGGAGATAAACCTGTTCTTGATTATTTTGACATATGCGCAGACAGAATATTTAAAATTCATCTCTCAGACAATAACGGTGATAGAGATTCTCATCTTGCATTTGAAAAGGGCAACATAAATTTTCAACAAATATCTCACAGGTTAAAAGAGAAGAATCTGAATCCTATAATAACAGTAGAAGCAATGAGTGTAGAAGATGTTATTTATGATATAGAATATTTAGAGAATGTGGACTGGTTTTAATATTTTTTCACTTTTTTCTATTTTCCTCTTGACATGGGTAGAGAAAGTTGCTATTTTTAGCACTCTAGACGAAAGAGTGCTAAAAATTTGATGAAATTTATAATAAGTTAGAAGGGGGGGGGTGAGGAAATATGACGGTTAAGCCACTAGCTGATAGGATCTTAGTTAAGAGATTAGAAGAGGAGGACAAGATAGGAAGCATAATAGTTCCTGATACGGCTAAGGAAAAGTCTCAAAAAGCAGAGGTTATTGCTGTAGGAGAGGGGAGAAGGACAGATGAAGGAAAACTAGTTTCTCTTGAGGTTAAAAAGGGGGACAAGCTACTTATTGGTAAGTATGCAGGTACGGATATAAAGATTGATGGCGAAGAGTATATAATTATGAAGCAGGAAGATGTAATGGGAATTTTTAAGAACTAAAGATAAAAACATAAAGAAAGGAGTAATACAAGATGGCAAAACAGTTAAAGTTTGGCGAAGAAGCAAGAAAGGCAATTTTAAGCGGTGTTGAGCAGCTTAGTAGGGCTGTAAAGGTAACACTTGGGCCAAAGGGCAGAAACGTTGTATTGGACAAGAAATTCGGATCTCCAACAATTACAAAGGACGGTGTTACAGTTGCAAAGGAAATTGAATTGGAAGAGCCATATGAGAATATGGGCGCTCAGATGGTAAAGGAAGTTGCGTCAAAGACTTCTGACGTAGCAGGTGACGGAACCACAACAGCTACAGTACTTGCGGAATCAATATATAGAGAGGGGCTCAGGAATGTGACAGCCGGTGCAAATCCAATGGCGCTTAAAAGAGGAATTGAAAAGGCAGTAGATAATGTTGTGAAAAGCCTTAAGGGCTTGAGCAAGCCGGTCAAAGACAAAAAAGAAATCTCTCAGGTTGCCACAATCTCTGCAAACAATGATCCAACAATTGGAAACATAATAGCAGACGCTATGGATAAGGTTGGCAAGGATGGAGTTATCACAGTTGAGGAAGCAAAGGGAATGGATACAACTCTGGATATCGTAGAAGGTATGCAGTTTGACAGAGGTTATTTGTCTCCCTATTTTGTAACTGACGCAGAAAGAATGGAAGTGGTTCTTGAGAATCCATACATCCTTATTCATGAAAAGAAAATTTCCAGTATGAAGGATTTGCTTCCGTTATTGGAAAAAGTAGCGCAATCAGGTACTCCATTCTTAATTCTTGCTGAAGAAGTTGAAGGAGAAGCTCTGGCAACAATGGTTGTGAATAAGATTAGAGGCACTCTAAAATGCGCATGTGTCAAGGCTCCGGGTTTTGGAGATAGAAGAAAGGCAATGCTTGAAGATATTGCTACTCTTACAGGAGGAAAAGCAATCTCTGAGGATCTCGGAATCAAATTAGAGAATATCACTCTTAACGATTTGGGAAGAGCAAAGCGCGTTACAATAGATAAGGAAAATACAACTATTATTGAAGGAGCAGGAAATAGAAAAGATATAGACGGCAGAATATCTCAGATTCGTACGCAAATAGATGATACAACATCAGATTATGATAAGGAAAAGCTACAGGAAAGACTGGCAAAGCTTGCCGGCGGAGTTGCGGTTATTAATGTTGGAGCTGCAACAGAGACAGAGATGAAGGAAAAGAAGGCAAGAGTTGAAGATGCGCTTCATGCAACCAGGGCCGCTGTTGAAGAGGGCGTAGTTGCAGGCGGCGGAGTTGCCTTGCTTAGATGCATATCTGATCTCGGGAAAATGGCACTGAAGGGAGACGAAGCTATTGGGCTTAACATTATCAAGCGTGCTCTTGAAGAGCCAGTAAGACAGCTTGTGAATAATGCTGGAGTTGAAGGAGCCATTGTTGTTCAGGAGCTTCTTAAAAAAGAGAAAAATGTTGGATTTAATGTGCAGGATGGTAAATATGAGGACATGTTTGCAGCAGGTATTGTGGATCCGACAAAAGTAACAAGGACCGCTCTTCAGAATGCAGCAAGCATTGCAGGATTACTGCTTACAACAGAAGCGCTTGTAACAGACGTTCCTGAAAAGGAAAAGATGCCTCCAATGCCTGGCGGCGGCGGAATGGGCGGCGGAATGGGCGGAGGAATGTATTAAGATAGAAACTAGTTAGTTTAGGGGCATGGTTTTCCGTGCCCCTATAAATTTACGAGGAGACAAGATATGAAATTAGTACCTTTAGAAGACAGAGTTATTATAAAGAGATTAGAAGCTGAAGATAAGACAAAGGGAGGTATAATTCTTCCCGATACAGCTAAGGAAAAACCGCAAAAGGGTAAGATTATAGCTGTTGGCAGTGGAAAAGTGTTGGAAGATGGGAAGAAACAATCAATGAGTGTTAAAAAAGGCGACAAAGTTATTTTTGCATCATACGCAGGCACAGAAGTACAAATTGACGGGGAAGAGCATCTGATAATGAAAGAGGAAGACATCTTAGCTGTTATAGAATAGCAGCATATGTTTTTTAAGCCTCCTGCACCCCGAATGCTTTGGGGACAGGAGGCTTATTTGTTTTGACTATTTTAGGGAGGGAATAGAATTGGCTGGAGAAAACAGGTTCCATAATCTTCAGAAGCTGACGTATCTTTTAATTGTTGTTCTATTGATTTATGGAGGTCGAAATCTATGGAGAAATTTTGCAACTCCCGGGTATAAAAGAACAAAAATTTTCTTAAAGACTTTTGATATTATCCAGGTCCGCTACATAGATAAAACAGAACCCAAAGATCTTATATATAGTGCTGTTGATAGTATGGTTAAGAGTCTTGGGGATCCGTACAGCCAGTTTATACCACAGGAAGCGTATGGCGAAGTTAAGATATTTGAAAAAGGGGAATATGGGGGACTGGGCATAGTTATAGGAATAAGGGATAATAAAGTTATAGTTATTTCACCTATAGAAGGTACTCCTGCAGATAAAGTTGGAATAAAGCCCGGGGATGTTGTTGTGAAAATAGACGGAATAAGCTGCGTTGGATGGTCATTGTCAGAAGTGGTAAAAAAACTTAGAGGAGAAGAAGAGACAAAAGTTTTATTGCATATAGAACGCGGGAAACATCAAAAGCTTTTACATTTTGAAATTATTAGAAAAATCATAGAACTTAAATCAGTTTATTCTAAATTAATAAACGATAGCATTGGATATATTAGAATTGTAGATTTTGGAAACGGAACATTAAAGAGTTTTAAAGATGCCATAAATAGTTTAAATAAAAAAGAGATAAAGTCTCTTATTTTAGATTTAAGAAATAATCCGGGTGGATTTATTGACCAGGCGGTAGAGATATCAGAATGTTTTTTATCTAATGGATTAATAGTTAAGACAAAGGGACGGAGCAAAGATCAGACTAAGACATATAGAGCAACAAAGAGCAAAGAAGATATACTCTTGCCGTTAGTTGTGCTGATAAATAAAGGCAGTGCCAGCGCAGCGGAGATTGTTGCCGGTGCCTTGCAGTGTAATAAGCGCGCAACCATAATAGGAACAACCAGTTTTGGAAAGGGATCAGTACAAGGCATTTTTCATTTGCCTGATAAAACAGCTCTTTGTCTAACTGTTGCCAGATATTATATTCCTGATGGCAGCTTAATCGATGGTAAAGGGATACAGCCTGATATAGAAATCAAAATTCCCGACTCATGGTACAAAAAAACAATGAAAGAACAGATCGAGTCAATGGATCCTCAGTTAGAAAAAGCAGTTGAAATATTATTTTAGATTATTCACTATCTCTATAAGTTTCCTGCCGTATGTAACATAGATTTTGTAAGCCTCTTCACTAGTTGCCTCTTTGCCAAGATGCACAGCTGCCGCAAGATGAGGCTCAATAGAAACGCCGTCTTCATATCCTGCATTTTTCATATCCTGAAGAATTTCTGGGACGTAAGCACGTCCTTCTCCGCAATAGGTGGTTTGAAATTTTCCATCAGGAGTGATAATTGCGTCCTTTATGTGTACATAAACGATATCTTTCTTTACCTTTGAATAGAAATACATAGCATCCTGTCCGTGTGCCATAGTATTTCCTGTATCGAACACAAGTTTCAAGGCTGGAGAATTGATTTCTGAAAGCATTTTTAGAGAATTTTCCGGACTTTCCCCTGCCCATCCGCTGCAATTTTCATGCACCATTATAATTTCACCATCTTCTGCTATCTTTGAAAGTTCTCTTAATCTCTCAATAGCCTTCTTTTCCCATTCAGTCTCTTTTATAGGTTTGTCCTTGTCATTTGGCCAGCTCATAATGCGGATAAACTTTGTCCCAAATTTTTTCATGCGGGGAATAGCCTTTTTTAACTCATCTATATCCAGTTGAAAATCACCAGTTATAGGTCTTGACCAATTGGCTATACAGCCTGCGAAGCATGATACCTTCATCTTGGCATCATTGACTTTTCCATACACTTCATCAAACTTAGAATCATGCATAAGCGTTAGATTCTCTCCATCAACATTCCTAATCTCCAGATATTTCCATCCAAGTTCTTTATGTGCCTTTATCTGTGTCTCTATGGGTTTGCCTGCTTCGTCACTGATTCCTGAAAAAAACATTTTATTTTGCCTCCTGTTTAGTTAAAGTTTACCTTATTCGCTATACTTGGGAATAATCAGCTTTTGCCCAATAGATAAAAAGTCAGGGTCTTTAATGTTGTTTGCCTGAATAATTGTTCTGGAAGGAACCCCAAAACGAACAGCAATTTCAATTAGTGTATCGCCTTTCTGAACAATGTAATATTTTCCATCTTCTAATTTTTCAGTGCTTAATTTAGCATCATCAGGTGCTAAAATATTTATTTGTTTTTTTATCTTTCCGATTTCCACTAAAAGTTCGTCAAGCACTATTTCAATTTTTTTGTTAAAGTTTTGCTTATCCTTCTTTTGTATGTTCAATAGGTTATTATATGCAGTCTTTAGCTGGTCCATCTGTTTTTGAATAGAGATAATGTTATTACTTAGAGATGTAATATTTTTGTTTGTATCAATGCTATTATTATTTAATTGGTCTCTAAATTGAGTGCAAAACAGCTCAACTTGTTCCTTAAGATCACGAAGTTGTTTGTCTTTTTCTGACAGAGAGCCCTCTATCTTACTTGTCTCATCCTTTAACAAGAGAATCTGCTCACTTAGTCCAACCTGGCTTTCCTGTATTGTGCCAACATCTTCTTTTGTAGCTATCTTAGTTATCAGACAGCCTGATAGAAAAACAGCAACCAGTAAACAGTGAACAGTGAACAGCAGGATTTTGTTGGATAATCTAACTTTTTTCATAAAAGGAGTAAGATGATTACTGCGAAATTAGAAGATGTGATCTTCTGTTTTTTGCCCAGGCCTTTTCATCATGTCCAGTATCAACAGGTTTGTCTTCTCCATAGGTTATTGTGTATAATCTTGACGGAGAGATACCTAATCCTGTTAGATATCTGCGCACGCTCAAGGCTCTCTGTTCGCCGAGTATGAGGTTATACTTTCTGGAACCCCGCTCATCGCAATGTCCTTCAATCATTAGGCGTATATTTCTATGTTTTTTTAACCATGTAGCAACTTTCTCCAACGTGGATATTGTGTCTTTTCCTAGACGATAGCTATCATAATCAAAAAGGATGTCAGAAAATATTACTTTTTCCTTTGCACTAGGTTCTACAAATATTGTATCCTTAACAGGCTTTTCCAAAGGAATGTTTTCTCCTTTAATTGCAGCCATCTGAGCTTGTTTTATGTTGTCTTCATACTCTTTATCACTTGTGAACTTCTTAAATGTTGAACATCCTCCTAAGCATAGTGAAAGCAACAAAGCTATAGACATAACCAGCGAAAACTTTTTCATAATTGCTCCTTATTTTTTTGTATGCTAGAATAATCTAGCGTTATGCTAAAATCTAGCATATAGAATCAGTCATGTCAATATTTGTTATGTAGAGATAAAAGAGAATTGAATGAACATAGATAAAATTAGAAACAAGTTGCAAGATTATAATCAGGAACATGTTCTTAAATGGTGGAATCAGTTAGATGATACTCAACGCAAAGGGCTTCTTCAGGACATTGAGAGTATTGATTTTGAGCTCATGGAGAAATTAGTTAACCAATACATGGAAAGAAAGGAAATCTCTATATCATTTGATGATATTAAAAGCCCTGAAATTATTAAAATTCCAAGAACTGAACGTGAAATACTGCATCAGAGAGAGGCAAAAAAGATAGGCGAGCAATGTATAAGAGATGGTAAAGTAGCTTGCTTTGTTGTTGCAGGAGGGCAGGGTACAAGGCTTGGTTTTGAAGGTCCAAAAGGAGCGTATCCTATTGGTCCAATATCCGCTAACAGCATATTTCAATTTCATGCAGAGAAGATACTTAAAGCACAGCAGAAATATAATGTCCGGCTCATGTGGTACATTATGACGAGCAAGCCGCTTCATAAGCAAACAATAAATTTTTTTAAACACAATAAATATTTTGGCATGAACAAAGATCAGGTGCGATTTTTTTCTCAAAGAATGCTTCCTGCAATAAATAAAGATGGCAGGTTTCTTATGAGTTCAAAGCATGAAGTTTTTAAGAGTCCAAATGGACATGGAGGAGCCTTGCTTGCTCTCAGGGATAGTGGAGCTATTGATGAAATGATAGAAATGGGCATTGAATATATAAGTTACTTTCAGGTGGACAATCTTATTGTCAATGTCCTGGACCCTGTTTTTATAGGTTATCATATAAAAACAGGTGCTCAGATGTCAAATAAGGTAACCCCTAAAATTGCTCCTTCGGAAAAAGTCGGAGCAGTTGTAATAATGGATAAGAAATATGCGGTTATTGAATATAGTGATTTACCCCAAGTGCATATGAGCGATAAAGATAAAGACGGCTCTTTTAAATTTAATGCAGGAAGCATAGCAATTCATATATTAAATACAGAGTTTGTAAAGTCTCTTACTGAGAAAGGGATAGGACTTCCGTATCATATAGCAGAAAAGAATATCCCTTATGTGAATAATAGCGGCGAGTATATTAAGCCAAAGGATAAGAACGGAATAAAATTTGAAACATTTATCTTTGATGCATTAAAGTTTGCTGAAAATGTCGCAAACATGGAAGTTATGCGCGAGGATGAATTCTCTCCAATAAAAAGTTTAACGGGTATAGATTCTATTGAAAGCGGAAAGCAACTCTATATAAATAGATGTGCGCGCTGGCTCATGGAAGCAGGGATTGATATTCCGTTTGACAAAAATGGAAATGCAAAAATAAAAATAGAAATCAGCCCATTATTTGCAAACTCACCGGATGATTTACAGCGTAAGGACTTGAGCTCAATAGATACTGCCAAAGATATATATCTGGCATAAAAGTAGAATGACTGTTCAATGATTAATGTTAGCCAGGAGAATGCAATGAAGAGCAGAAATATTGAGTGGTACAATGAAGAGTATTCAAGGCTCCAGGAAAGCGGGAGTTCTTGGAGTACTCCGCAGATGTATGAGAACAAATTAGAATGTTTAAACTGGTGTTGTGAATCGGTAGGTATTCTCAAAACAGTGTCCATTCTTGATGTTGGCTGTGGTGCGGGAGAGCTTGCAAAGTTGTTATTTAGAAATGGATACTCAAATGTAGACGGAATCGATATTTCAGAAGTCGCCATTAAACACGCGGTCAGAATACATAATAGCACATTTCTTTCCAAAGATTTTTCTTGTCCAGTAAAGCTAGAGAAGGAATATGACTGCATATATGACACAGATTGTTTGCACATGGTTGTTGGGCATCAAGCTAGGAAAGCTTTTCTTGAGAACGTAAAGCTGAACCTTAGCGAGAATGGCGTATTCTTGACTGGAATAAATTCTTCAAGAAAGGATGTCGATCCGTATGTTGTACTCGATGGTGTTGCGCAATACTTCTGGCCACAGAAGGAACAATACATTGAGGAGATATGTAAAGCAGGGCTCCATAATGATAGCATCGCGAGATATGCCGCCAAGAAACAAGAAAAGATGTGACGGATGGTCTGAAATCATATTCAAGTCAATCGGCTAACAAACCGGATACAACGGATGGCTAACTGCCACCGCTAATCCACGACGTTAGAAAAAATAAAATTAATGAAAAAATTCCCGAGTCGTAAAAAGAATAGATTAAAAGAATATGATTATTCAGAGAATGGATATTATTATGTAACGATTTGTTCAAAAGACCGTCAGAATATATTTGCAAAAATTAATAATTCAGAAATTGTAGGGGCGGGGCTAGCCTCCGCCCATGACAACAATCCTGCCCAAATACAATTAACCAAAATCGGGCAAATCATTCAAAACCAATGGGTTGATATTCCAAATCAATACCACAATGTTGATATCGACACATTTATTATCATGCCCAATCATATTCATGGCATAATTATAATCAATAATCGGGATGAGGCAAGCCCATCCCCTACGAATTTAGGACAAATCATTTGTTCATTTAAATCAAAATGCACAAATAAATATTTGAATTTTATAACACAAAATAATTTAGATAAATCAAGCAAAATTTGGCAACGTAATTATTACGACCACATTATCCGAAACGATAAATCATTGCAGGAAATCAGAGAATACGTCATAAATAATCCTGCAACATGGGCGGATGATGAGAATAATATTTCACTCTGTTCGCAATGATAGAAAATG
Source organism: bacterium (assembly GCA_030652805.1). NCBI lineage: Bacteria > bacterium. The sequence continues at coordinate 13,513 of JAUSPT010000087.1, forward strand.
GATTTTAAGGTTAAAAATGGGTTTTATATATTAGCCAAAAACTGTTTTATTTGATTATGATTCCCTGCTAATATAGCAATACACTTTGAGCCTTCTCTCCTTATAAGAACGCGAATATTCCTTTCTATTCCAGTCTCATAATAAGGCTTTCTGAGTTGTTTATAAAAAAATCTTGCGGCTAATTTCTTTGCCTTCAGTAAATTACAACCACTGGAATAATAAATATTTAATGCTTCTAATATTAATCCTACTATTTTTCTCTGCCCATGACCCAGACGATTAAGGCTTCTTTCAAAAGAAGGCTGGTAATAAAGGCGTAAAGACATTTAGTTCACGCTTCCTTCCTTTAAATTATCAACGAATTTTTTTGTTACAAGTTTTTCTTTCCCTTTTTCTTTCATGGAAAGCATGTCTAGTTTTTTATATTCTTCTTCTGTAAACACTTTTTCTATTGTCTCAAGAGGAATAAGTTCAATTCTATTCTCAGAAATTGCCACATCGAATATAGATCCTTTTCCTAGACTAAGCACATCCATTATCTTTTTCGGGATTGTTACTTGATGTTTTGATGTCATCGTAATTATCACTTTCATCGCCTCCTTTTAAAAAATAATACCATAAAGTAGGTAAATCGTCAAGGATGAAAGTAAGGAAGGAACTCTGATTTATTTCCTTATTGAATTTTTTTAGGCTGTCTATATAATGTGCGAGCTATTATTAGGTTACGGGAAACTCAATGAAAAAACTTTTTATTATTGGTGTTGGAAATATGGGAACTGCCATATTGGAAGGAATTATTCCGCAAGTTCTTAGAGAGAAAGATATTTCTGTTTATGATGTGGATAAAAGCAGGCTGCAGTCCTTTTTAGACTCAAAAATAGAGGTCGTTGATACGATTGAAAAAGGCGTAAAAAATGCCGAAAGTATCCTTCTGGCAGTAAAACCTCAGGATATGGAAAATGTTCTTGCGAAAATGAGAGGCGCAGTTTCTGAGAGAAACCTTGTTATTTCCATTGCTGCAGGTATTACAACAAACTATATTAAGAGAATATTAGGGCAAAATACTAAAGTTGCCAGAGTTATGCCAAATCTTTGTGTCAGCGTGAAAAAAGGAACTTCAGCATGTTGTTTTAG